>NZ_DBHIEQ010000016.1:0-25580 GCF_057250505.1 Lachnoanaerobaculum sp.
CTACAACCTGAATATAAAAGAAAAGGTTAAGAGTCTGTTTGATATATACTCTGACGAGCTTATCGTAGGTGTGAAGGCAGTCTTTAATGTTGAAACTGTTTATAACTTAGGCGAGGTATCATTCAGCGAGGTTGCAGTAAGAGAAAATATGCAGATATTTGACGCTCTTTTAAAGGCTCCTGACAATAAGCTTATATGTGATACTCCTCTGCTCGAAAAAAGACCTTATAAACTTATTATGGGCATAAGTAATTTCGGTGTTAGGGGCGAGAACTTTGAAGTGCTCTTCTCACAAAACTTCGGTGGACCAGTTTCTTACAGATATGCGGGAAAAGAGCTTCTTAAGGCTGTTCCAAGACCGAACTTTTGGAGAGCCCCTACAGACAACGACTACGGCAACAACATGCCTTTCAGATATGCCAAGTATAAGATTGCTTCACTTTATGCTACTACAAGGATGCCGAAGGCCGACAGTACATATTGGGGGGCTTTCAGACCGGTTATAGAGGAACACGAATCCTATGTCTCCGTAGCATATGATTATGCACTGCCTGAGAGCAGTGATAAACTGAGCCTCACATATCATGTCTACGGTGACGGCAGTATCAGAGTAAATACGGAGTACACTCCTGTCTCGGGCAAGTATGATCTTCCTGAGTTCGGTACTTTATTTAAGTTAAAGCCTGAGTATGAGAATATATCATGGTACGGTGCAGGTCCTATGGAAACTTATTCCGACAGGCTTGTAGGTGCAAAGATTGATTTCTACAGCGGCAAAGTAAGTGAGCAGCTTGCAAAGTACCTTTCACCACAGGAAAGCGGCAACAAGTCTTTGGTACGTTTTGCCAAGCTTACAGACAAGAAAGGCCGCGGACTTTTGGTTGCAGGCGACTGTATCAATGTATCCGCTCTTTGCTACACTCCAAGTGAACTTGAAGAGGCAAGACATGACTTTGAACTGCCTCCTGTTACAAAGACCGTACTTCGTATCAACTTTTCTCAGATGGGTATCGGCGGCGATGACACATGGGGCGCGCCTACACTTGATGAATATTTGCTGAAGGGTGACGGTACATTAAAATTCAGCTATGTTATAAAGGGAATCTGACACATTAAATAATACAATAAAAAGGTCTTAGACATCACATATTATTTGCGACGGTCTTAGACCTTTTTTATGAGAATATGACTTAACTATATATTATTTCCCGTTTGCACTGTATATGCCTGAAGCTCCTACATAGTATCCGTCAGGTGTTGTAGCGTTTGATAGCATCTTTCCGGTATTTAAATCCATATAGTACCAGTTACCGCCTATCTGCTGCCATCCTACAAGCATATATCCGTCGGCATTGAAGTAATACCACTCACCGTTTATCTGTCTCCATGAAGATGTTACATAGCTTCCGTCAGCCAATGTGTACCACCAACCTGTATTATTGTGCTGCCATGTACCGCCCTGTGATGCCTGACTCTGACTCTCATTGTAGTTTCTTGCAGCCTCGGCCTGACTTACCGTTATGGTATTTGATGTTACCCAAGGGCCGTTCTTTTGTGCATCGCTGCTTAGAGCACGAACCTTAAGTACATATGTACCCTGTCTGTTCAAAAGATACTTTAAGTTTGCACTGTTTGTTGTAAAGTTCTGTACACCGCCTATTGTAGATGTATTATCTCTGACAAGCTTTACCTGATAGCCTGAAGCTCCCTGTGATGCAGTCCATGTAGCCTGTCCCGAGTTGTTCAAAGTGACGCTCTCTATAGGTGAAACCTGATTGGTAAGTGCCGGCAACTGAATATCCACGTACAAATCATTTGAAGTATTCTCTCTTCTTGCCTCTATAAGCTCTCCGCCTGTTATCTTAAAATCCTCAGCCTTATATACGCTGAAGTAATATTTGTCATCTGCCGACAAATGCACTGTAATCTTCGGAACATCTGTAATCTCCCAAACTGTACCCATATCCAAAAAATCTACGCTGTCTATACTGTAGTTGCTTCCTGATGTGCTTACAGTAACATCATCTATATTCCTTGCCTTCCCTACAGTGATTGCATCCGACTTTATATTTATCTTTACAGACTTTATTCCTGATGCCGCAAATGCCGTCATAGAAGCCGCCAAACTCATTATTCCCATTATCGCCGCTATTGCAAATTTCTTTTCAAAATTATTCATATATATCCTTTCACTCAAATAAAATACTCTTTTCCTACTATTAAATACTAATTTATGGTTTCAGTCAATTACTATTATATGAATTTTCCTTAAAAGCCTTACTAAAAGGTTACAATCACACAG
The DNA here is from genome assembly GCF_057250505.1 of Lachnoanaerobaculum sp. NCBI lineage: Bacteria > Bacillati > Bacillota > Clostridia > Lachnospirales > Lachnospiraceae > Lachnoanaerobaculum > Lachnoanaerobaculum sp. The sequence goes on from NZ_DBHIEQ010000016.1 coordinate 2,303, forward strand.
TCCATAAAATTCTCTATTAAAAAAGACGACAGCATTTCGCCGTCGTCCTCATTGTTATCTTGCAACATCTGCCACTCTTGATTCTCTGATTACGTTTACTTTGATTTGTCCCGGATACTGCATCTCTTCTTCTATTCTCTTTGAGATGTTTCTGGCCAATATAACCATATCGTCATCACTTACCTTCTCAGGTAGTACCATGATTCTTACCTCACGACCTGCCTGTATAGCAAATGATTTCTCCACTCCGTCAAATGAAGTTGTAATTTCCTCAAGCTGACTCAATCTGTTAGTATATGTCTCCAAGGTCTCTCTTCTTGCACCCGGTCTGGCTGCCGATATCGTATCTGCCGCCTGTACCAGACAAGCTATAAGTGACTCCGGATCAACATCTCCATGATGTGATTCGACAGAATTGATTACAACCGGATGTTCTTTGTATTTCTTACAAAGTTCCACACCAATCTGTACATGTGAACCTTCCACTTCATGGTCGATGGCTTTTCCAATATCATGTAGTAAACCGGCTCTCTTTGCCAGTCTAATATCCACTCCAACCTCTGCTGCTAAAAGTCCTGCTAACTGTGCCACCTCTATAGAATGCTTCAAAGCATTCTGTCCGTAGCTGGTTCTGAATTTCATTCTTCCCAGTAGCTTGATAAGTTCAGGATGTATACCGTGCACTCCCACTTCAAGTGCGGCATTCTCACCCTCTTCTCTCATAATGCCGTCAACTTCTTTTTTCGCCCTGTCCACCATCTCTTCAATTCTTGCCGGATGGATACGACCGTCGACAATCAACTTCTCAAGCGCTACCCTTGCTACTTCTCTTCTTACAGGATCAAAACAGGATAAAACTACCGCCTCAGGTGTATCGTCTATTATAAGCTCTACTCCTGTAAGCTGCTCGAGTGTACGTATATTTCTACCCTCGCGTCCTATAATCCTTCCCTTCATGTCGTCATTCGGCAACGCCACTACTGAAACTGTAGTTTCCGCTACATGGTCCGCTGCACATCTTTGAATTGCAGTTACCACATATTCCTTAGCCTTTTTATCGGCTTCATCCTTTGCGGCATTTTCAAGCTCTTTGATAAGCTTCGCCTTGTCATGTTTCACTTCATCTTCAACTGATTGCAATAAGAATTCCTTAGCCTGATCGCTTGTGAGTCCGGATATTCTCTCAAGCTCCGCTATTCCCTTATCATATAGGGACTCTACTTCCTTGCTTCTTGAAAGTATACTTTCCTCTCTTGCAAGAACGCTCTCTTCCTTCTTTTCAAGTAAATCCTGCTTCTTATCCAAGTTCTCTTCTTTGCTAAGTACTCTCTTTTCATAGCGGGCTAACTCCGCCCTTCTCTCCTTCACCTCTCTATCAAGCTCATTTTTTGTCTTTATTGACTCTTCTTTTGCTTCCAAGAGAGCTTCACGTTTTTTTGTTTCGGCTGTTTTTAAGGCTTCCTCTATTATTTCTCTGGATTTAATCTCTGCTGATCCGATTTTATCTTCATATGACTTTTTACGATGAGCAATCGCTAAACTCCAACTTAGAGGCGCCACAACAACTACACTGAGTATTACCGCTATTATTATACTTCCCAGTTGTGACATAAAAGCACCTCCTTATTCAATTTTCATTGTTCAAAACAACATTTTAATTTTAACAAAAAATGAACAAAAAGTAAAGTTGGTAAGGATTGTATACAAAACACTTCAAATACTTTATTTCAATCAAAAAAAGCCGCCGCAATATGCGACAGCTCTTTATTATTAGGCATTCTTATATGTTCCCATTACAACTTTTCTAAGAAGATCTACCGGTATCATTGTGAACGCCAATATGAATACCACAATCCAGCCCTGTATGCCGAAAGGTACACAACTGAACATCTTTCCTATAAATTGGAAAGGTGCAAGAGGTATTAAACCTGAATTTACTATCAATGCCTGTACTATGATGATGGCAAAGAACACTTTCAAAAATCCCGGATTTTCCTTCAATCCGTTGAAAATACCGAAGCCTTCATCTCTTACATTGAAGCCGTTAAACAGTGCACTTGCTATAAACAGTACAAAGTATCCTGTAAGTAATTCATCCATATTTTCGCCGAAAAGATTCATAAAGAACGGTGTCTTAAGGTATATAAAGCTTACGATTGTAAGCCAAAGTCCCATAGTAAGAATCTGAACGGCCATGTTCCTGCTGATGATGTTTTCATCTCTTCTTCTAGGCTTTTCCATCATGTAGCTTTCCTTAGCCGGCTCATTACCGAGCATTATAGCTCCGAGACCGTCCATTACAAGGTTTACAAACAGAAGGTGAGTTACCTTCAGCGGTTCTTCCACTCCAAAGAAAGGAGCGATGGCACTTACTATAACAGCTGTTACATTGATAACAAGCTGGAACTTACAAAACTTAAGTATATTGTGATAGATGGTTCTACCGTAGAGTATGGCATCCTTTATAGATCTGAAGTTGTCGTCAAGTATTACTATCTCACCGGCTTCCTTTGCAGCCTCAGTACCGTTACCCATAGCAAATCCGACATCAGCTCTCTTAAGTGCAGGTGAGTCGTTTACACCGTCTCCTGTCATACCTACAACAAGGTTCATCTCCTGACAAAGCCTTACCATTCTTGACTTATCTGTAGGAAGTGCTCTGGCAATAACTCTGATATGCGGGATAAGCTTCTTTACTTCATCATCGCTCATCTCATTTAACTCGGCCGATGAAAGTGCTCTGTCTGAAGTATTCTTTATAAGACCTGCATCCTTTGCGATAGCTACCGCAGTCTCAAGTCTGTCACCTGTAATCATTACAACTTGGATACCCGCTCCCATAACTTCCGCGATAGCATCCTTTGCCTCGGCTCTGACATCATCTCTGATACCTACAAGGCCGATGATTACCACATCGTCGTTGATAGAATTTTGTGTAAGCGGCTTTTGTGAATATCCGAATGCCAAAACTCTCATAGCTCTTGCTGCAAGCTCATCAATCTTTCTGTCAAGTACAGCCTTATCAATAGTCTTTACTTCACCGTTCTCATCAAGATACTTTTTTGCCTTTGCAAGCAGTCTCTCAGGTGCGCCCTTATAGAAAGTCTTATCAAGTGAATCTATCCTTGCCTGACTGAACTTATTTGTAGAGTTGAAGCCCTGATGTGCTCCCACTACCAAATCCTTATTGTCTGAAAGCGTGTTAAAAGTATCTTTTCCGATAAACTTCATAAGCGCCTGGTCTGTCGCGTTACCTCCGATTACAACACCTCTGTCGTCAAAGAGTGACTGTGTATTCTTACCGATTGCAATATCTACAAGACCTTTTACCTTGCTGTGCTTGCTCAGTTCTTTAATCTCTATTGAGTTACCGTCCGCTGTAAAGAAATCCACAACTTCAAGGCTTCCCTTTGTAATAGTACCCGTCTTATCACTGAAGAGTATGTTCAGTGAACCTGCAGTCTCGATACCTTCAGCCTTTCTTACAAGGACATTATGGTCAAGCATCCTGCTGGTATTTTGCATAAGTACAAGTGAAATCATCAGCGGCAATCCCTCAGGTACCGCACATACTATAATAACTATTGCAAGTGTAACAGCCTTTATAACATCCTGTGCTATATGCTCTATTCCAAGTCCGAAATAGGGAACGAATCCTCCCGCTCTTACTATAAAGTATGCAATATAAAGTATCGCAATAACCGTAGCTCCCACATATCCGAATATTGATATCTGATGTGCAAGTTTTCCAAGCTTCACCTTAAGCGGTGAATCAGGATCTTCCTCATTCATCTCAAGAGCCATCTTACCCATCATCGACTTAAGTCCGACTCTCTTTACAGCTAAAACACCCTCGCCGTCAAATACTACCGCACCCCTGAAAAGTGAATGTGCATCTACGAAGGTATCACCTGTGATATCTTCCTTCAGTTCAAAGGACTCATCCGCAGCGGTCTTTTTACACTCTTCAGCCTCACCGTTAAGTGCCGAGTTATCCACTCTCAAATCACCGTCTATAAGAATACCGTCGGCAGGTATCTTATCTCCGGACTGTAAGAGCACCATGTCTCCCACTACCACGTCATCCACATCAATAATGGTTACAACACCGTTTCTGTAGACCTTACAGGTATCCTTCTTTGTGTTGTCCTTTAACTCACGATACTTGGTATCGCTGGCCACACCCGTCTTTGCAGACACAAAAGCCACTATGATTACTGCAACAATAGTACCAAGAGGCTCATAAATCTCCGCATATCCCATAAAGAACATGATTATCATAAGCACTGCAATGGCAAGCAGTATTCTTATCATAGGGTCATTAAATGTCTCCTTAAATTCCTGCCAAAAAGTGGTAGGTTCGGAATCTGGAATAACATTTGAGCCGTTTTTCTGTCTTGACTGCTCTACTTCTTTCTCAGTCAAACCGGTAAATTTCATATATTTTCCTCTTTCAAAGTTTTAGGAGAAAGCAAAAGCTCTCTCCCTTAATTTATATTACCTACACTATTTTACAATAGTTTAGCAATAATTAAAAGTATAAAAGTATTATAAATACCTGTTTGCAATCTCTCCGAGGCTTGCATCTGTAGTGCCCTGTCCCACAGCCGAGAACTTCCACTCTCCGTTGTGTCTGTACACTTCACCGAAAATCATAGCGGTCATACCTGCATAGTTCTCTGTAAGATTGTACTTAAGTATCTCTTTATTGTTTGAAGCATCTACAAGTCTGATAAATGCGTTTCTTATCATGCCGAACTCCTGACGTCTTTGTACAGCCTGATAAATATTCACAACAATAACTATTCTGTCGTACTCTGCAGGAACGTTTGCAAGATCTATTGTAATCTGCTCGTCATCTCCTTCACCTGCACCTGTCAGGTTGTCTCCCATATGGATAACCGTACCTGATTTGTGGCGAAGATTGCCGTAGTATACAACATCATCCTTATATACAAGTTTGCCGTTCTGCAAAAGGAATGCAGATGCGTCACAGTCGATATTGCTTTCACCGCCTGAACTTCCAAACAGTGATGACAGGAATCCGCCGCCCTTTTTGGCCTCATCCCAACCAAGACCGACTACAATTTTTTTAAGTCCTGCATTTTCCTTTGTAAGACTTACCTTTTGTCCCTTTTGTAAACTGATAGACATAAAACCTCCTAGTCTCTTTAGCCTACGCTACTTCTATTCCGTAGTGATTGCAAAGTGCCGCAAGCCCGCCACCGAAACCGCTACCAATAGCATTGAACTTCCACTCGCCGTTGTGCTTATATAACTCACCTACCACTACTGCAGTCTCAATAGAGAAGTCCTCACCGAGGTCAAATCTGATAATCTCGGTATTTGTCACCTCATCCACGATTCTGATATATGCGTTTGATACCTGACCGAAGTTCTGTCTTCTTGACTCGGCATCATAGATTGTTACGGTGAATGCAATCTTTTCGATATTTGCAGGTACCTTTGAAAGGTCGATTTTTATCTGCTCATCGTCTCCGTCACCTTCACCTGTAAGATTGTCTCCCATATGCTCAACGCTCTCTGACGGATGCTTTAAATTGCCGTAGAAGATAAAGTCCTTTTCACTTGGACATTTACCGTTGGCTCCTACCATAAATGCAGCAGCATCAAGGTCGAAATCCGCACCTGAGTCAAATGCATTTACATCCCATCCAAGACCTACTATAACTTTTTTCAATCCCGGATTTGTCTTTGTTAAATCTACCTTCTGTCCTTTTGATAAATTGATTGGCATAAAATCCTCCTTTATACACCGAATTTTTTATAAAATTCATTTTTAATATTTTCAAGTTTTACCTTGTCTTCAGCTCTCTGTCTTCTGGCGTCATCCTGTATTCTCTTTGTCTCTTCGATACCGTTTACAATAGTTCTCCAAGACTTCTCAAGAGTATCCACTTTTATTGAACTGCCTGAAGCCATCTGTGCCGTAAGCTTTGCCTGCTCAACAGTATTGGTTGCATTCTTTAAAATCATCTCATTTGTCTTCTTATCAAGCTCTGATAACGCTTCAGCCTGCAATCTCTGTCTCTTTAACATGATAGCCTGTGCAAGACTCTGCTTAAATATAGGCAATGTGATAATGAAAGCCGAATTTATCTTTCTTATCAGGTTTATATTGCTGAACTCCATTGTCTTTAACATAGGAATTGTCTGCATAGCCACATTCTCGGCTACTCTAAGGTCCTGTGTTCTTTGCTCAAGCATCATAAGAGCATTGTTAAGAGTGGTAAGCTCAAACTGTATGGACTTATCGCCTGTACGCTCCATCTCTGCGGTTCTGTCCGCGATAGCCGATTCAAGCTCTTTACAACCCTGCTCACCTGCCAAAATATACTTAAGCAGATCATGGTAATAGTTGACATTTGAATCAAACATTGTGTTCAGCTTTTTATTGGTCTCTTTGATTTCACCCTCATAGCCTTTAAGTTCCACGTATATCTTGTCAATCTCTCCGCCCATGGTCTGATACTTTGCCATTATCTTATCAAGCTGCTTTTTGATACCTCCGAAGAGCTTGTCGAAAAGACCCGGATCCTGCTTAATCTCTTCGATATCGAATTTGCTCATGATATTGGAAAGTACACCGAGCATCTTGGATGTCTCTTCAATCTGAGAGATATTCATACTGTTAAGTACCAAATCCGACGACTTGGATATCTCAGTGGCTACCTCTCCTCCAAAGGTTACGATACTGTCAAGATTGTCAAGTTCTATCTTGCTTACAAGTGCATCCACCTCTGCAGAATTTACCAAATCGTTTCTTAGTTTCTCAGACTCTACCGCAATATCAAATGTCTGAGTTGTAGCCGGTAATGTCTCACCCTCTACAGCGGTATCTGTCACTACGCTTGCTTCACTCTGTTTTGCTTTTGAAAAATCAAGTCCCATTTTTTCCTCCTTGCTCTGTGCTTTAAAAACCGCAGACACAGAGGCCTATAGTTTTATTAACCAAAAAGTCTGGCAAAAAATGATTTTTTCTTATTATTGCCGGACTTCAGCCTACTGAAATCAGGTATGGCCACATCATAAAGATAATTACCTATTATATGTTCCTTTACTATCTGATTGTTGAAATATTTACCGGTATTGTCGTATCCTGTAGGTACAAAAAACAATATATCGAAACCTATCAGATTTAAAAAGGCAACAATTATACTATCCTCCAACGAAATTATACTCTCCGTTGTATTTACTATTATAAGCTTTGGCGGGCATTTTGTAAAATCAAAGCTCTGTATAAATCTTAAAATTTCCTTAGGTAAGTCTAAAACAATTGTAATAATCTTATATTCCGCTCCGTTTTGCCCTGTTCCGACTATCACCTTGCTCTTTAAAAGCTCCGACAACTTATCCAAAATGTAATCCTGAGTCTCCGCTCTTAAATAATCATATTTGAAACCGTTCCATTTTTTTATAGCTTCCTTATCAAGCCTGTTATTCTTATAAAATGAGGTCACACCTGCAGCAACGCTTACATTGCCCTTGTAGATATTCTCATTCTTGTATAAGAGTGTGGTATCTGTCAAAAGATCCTTTATCTTACCAAAATATGCATCTATATCCGAATTCGGTACACCCGAGGCCTTTGCACATATCACAGGAATATTTACCACATTGTCCACTGTGGAGAAGTTCGGTCTGAATCTGGCGTCCTGTTTCCAATAAATTGCTATCTCCTCATAGGTGGTGGACAATATTATTACATTTGCCTTTGTAAACTGCATATCTCGATACATTCCCGTATCCGAATACATCATACTGTCCAAATCTCTTTCCGCATTACGTGCGGTCGTACTTATACTGAGTCCTACGCTGTCTGTCGGGAACTCTCTTATTTTCAAGGTCTCTTCAAACTGTATATCATAAAGGTTCTTATCTTCAAGCTTGTCTTTTTGCTTTTCAGGGTTGAATATCACAACATCTATCGGCAGTTTGGATACCATCTTTAAAAACAGGCATTCCGTATCACTCTCCGCACTTCCGAAGTATATAAGTATCGGTGTAGGTGAATGTATATCCATACCGTTCATAAGCTCCACAATATATCTGTTAATCCAACAGAGTATATATATGCCCTTATTCATCATCTTGTTAAGATCCATATTCATAAGCTTACTTGTCTCAATCATAGTATCTACAAATGCATCTCTTGCAACATCTAAAAACACGTTGTTTGTGAACTTGATATTGGTTTTAAGGTCAAGTATAAGTTGATTTTCATTAGCATAATTGCCCCTTTTTATCTTGGCTATCTCATCCACACTCGGATTTGTGATATTGTTGTTTATCACCTGCACTTTTCTGTTTGCCCTCTTCAAATCCTGATACAGAAGGTAGAGCTCATTGGTATAATTGTTTCTGTCGTCACAACCGTTTATCCTTACAAACATATTGTAAAAAAAGGCTGTGTTCTCACCTCTTTTTATATTCTTCAAATCCTCAAAGATATCGCCGCTAAGCCACGCGTTGGTATTCGGCTTTATATTTACATTGCCGCTGTAGAGCATCTTTTTGTTCTTATCATCCTCATACAGCTTAAGAAGCCAATCCAGATTAAATCCCGGCGGAAATCCCTCACTCCCCATCTTTAAATCAATGGAAAACTGCGACTTCGGGTCTATTGACAAATACTGTGAGTCACCTCCGGGTTGCAAGAGTATAATATCCGCACCTGCATTTGATAATATATTTAATGTGGAAAGCTCCGAGAAGTTCACATTACCCCAGAAAATAATCTTAGGTATATCCTCACTTCCAAGCCTTTCCATAATGTTATAAAAGTTATAGTAAAGCCAACACATTATTCTTGTGAAGTTGTTTTTCAATATCTCTATATTCTTGCCTTGACGCCTTAATACCTCCAAAGTATCAAAGATACCGTCAGCCATAGACGCTCTCTCATAGTCTCTGATTCTTGGAAGCCACCTCTTAAGGGCATCCGCTATAAAGCCCGGACCGTGTACATATCTGTCACCTATAATCTCATTAAAATACGAGATATTGTCCGCTGTCGGATTTTCAATATGTGTGTCAATTATTGCTCCGTCCTTTTTAGCCAATTCATAGTATTTTCTGATAAATTCAAGTATTGTTTCATCATATGAGTTTATCCTGTAAAAGTAGACTCCTCTGGGCTTTCTCATACTAAGTCTTTTGAAAAAATCATCAAGTTCTTTTATCTTTTGATGCAACAGCATATATTATCCCCTTTCAAGTATTATCTGATAAAACTTTTTGCAAATCCGTATATAGCATCATACGGCACCGCCAAATTTATATTTTGTCCTTCACTAAATCCTGCCGTGCTTATTCCTATTACCTCTCCAAACATATTTAAGACTGCACCGCCTGATGAACCGGGCGATGTCGGTGCGCTGAACTGTATCATATCCACATTGTCGATATTTCTAAAACCTGATATTATTCCGTCCGAAACCGAATTGAAAAGTCCCAGCGGGCTGCCTATAGCCACCACTTTTTGCCCTCTTACAAGTTTCTCTCTTCCGTCAAAAAGTCTGAGGGGCTCAAGTACTCTTGGTATCCTTATTATGGCAAGGTCAAGATATTGATTATACTTTATCACCTCATCGGTTTTATAAATCCTCTCGTCATCTTCAATTCTTACTTCAAAATAGTAACCGCCTCTGATTACATGGTTGTTTGTCAGTATGAAGCCGTCTTTTCCGATCATGATACCTGAACCTGTGCCAAGCATCTTTTGTCTGTTGTCATATATAGCAATCATTACAATGGAGGTTGAGAGTTTTGCAAGCTCAATATAGCTAAGCTCTCTGTCTGTCTTTATACCCGACCTCGGCATATTTGTGCCTGTAGAGGATACCGCCGTCTTTCTTCTTATTGACGCAAGGCTTATTCTCACTCTGCCATCTTCTCTACCCTGTACTTTTGGGATCTTTTTAATAACTTTATTTTCTATACTCTCAGGTGTTTCATAAGGTTTTATCACTAACTTATCCTCAATAAAATCTCCCATTCTCTTAGTGTAAAAATAATCCTTCAGTATATCGGTATCTTTTGAGTACTGTAAAAGGCAAATATCCATTCCAAGCAGATTCAAGAACACAAAAAAATAGATTTCAGACTCCTTATCTATATTTTTTGCCACCACCTTTATATTCTTATCTCCGTCAGTTTTTACATCTGAAAAGTTTTCACATAACCAATACAAAAGCTTTACCATTATATTTTTTTGTATTGTATCTGTCAGATTCTTCTTATATTTGTGCAGCAGATTCTCAATTTCTTTCATTGCAACTACAAGTTCGCACTCTGAGATATTTGCCTTTAAAATATCTATATGACCGGTGTTTACAAAGTTTTCATAAGCCGTTTTTATGCTCATGCAATCGCTGTTTATCTGAAGTGAATCAATATATTTATAATATATTTTTCCCTCTCTCATCTCCTTTGACAAATATTTTAGAAGGTCATTTATTTCATTCCCACTACCTTCAGACGCCCCGCTGAATTTGACAGCATAAGTGTTTCTTATATCGCTGTTTTTGCTGCCTCTTATCATGCCGAACTCCATATAGCTGTTTATATTTATAGGATTCAACCTGTACTTAAACATATTTACTCCATTGAATTCTTTCTTTGTTTTATAACTTTTCTATGCTATAATTATACCAATAATAAGCCTATATTCAAGATGCCCCGTATAAAAGACCGCAAACGAAATAAGCGGTCATTTTATCCTTGCAATCTTAAGCTCATTTGTAATTTTATATTTTTTGACAGGGGAAGACTATGAAAGATTCCGGTATTTACTATAGCTTGGGTGCATTGCTTTACACTGCCTCCGACAATACAAATATTATTGACGATATAATATTTGAAAAATTTAATATTCCGTTTTCTTTAGCATTTTCATTTGATACGACAAGCAATGATGCTGAAGCCGACAAGGCCGAGAATGTCCTTATAAAGACTTTGGACAAGCTCTTTGTTGCAAAGAAAGAGAGAAATTTCTATATACCCAAGCTCTTTATAAGAGTCCTTTCGACAGCACATATCGCACATCTTTACAAGAAGTTCGGAAGCTTACTTGATCTTATCACCGGATTTATACTGCCTGACTTTTCCGTATCGAATGCGGATGTGTATATCTATGAAATGCAGCGTATCAACTCTGTACTTTCCACCCCTGTATATATTCTACCCGAGCTTGACGGCATAGCGCTTCTTGACTTGAAAAGCAGATATATCGACCTGTATTCTATCAAAGAAAAACTTGCCACATATGAGGACTATGTACTCAATGTACTTGTTGCAACGGGCAGCGTACTCAACTCTTTTTGTGTAAGAAGAAGAGTTGACGAAAATATTTATCAGAGTTCTCCTGTGGCTTCACTGTTAGCCGACATCGTAACGGTATTTGCCACCGACTATATATTATGTGCTCCCGCTTTTGAATATTATGCAGGCATAGGTTGGGAAGAGGGACTTTTAAAAGAAATTGAGTTTGATAAAATGAACGGTTTTATAGGTAAGACTGTAGTACATCCTAAGCAGATTTCCATTGTCAACGATGCTTACAAGGTGTCAAGTATTGACTATGACGATGCACAGAATGTGCTGGATGATAAGAAGATATATCAGGTCTGTGCCAATGTAAACGACACCAGAATGAATGAACCGAAAATACACTACAGCTGGGCAATGCAGATTATATTCCTTGCAAAGTACTTCGGCGTAAAGAAATATTGAAATATTGATTTAAAAGGGGATGTGAAAAAAATCGATTGAGTTTTTTCACATCTCCCTTTTAAAGTATTTTATATGTCTTTCATCTTTTTTATAATACCCATGCATTTATAATTGTTTAATCTTGTATACTCTATTTCACTATCTTTTTCTTTTGCCAGCCTGACTATATGTCGAAGCTCCTTGTCATCTTTATATCTTTCATCTATAAGAACTTTCCACGGCACTCTTCTTAATAAAACTCTTGTAGTCTCTCCTATACCGGGCTTTATAAAGTTTATATCCTCTATACCGAATCTCTTTGCCTGATTTTGTGCCTCAGTGCTTCCTTTTGTCTTCGGCATATTCGTATTATCTTTATGAGTTCTGAAAAGTTTTTGTATCTCGTCTATGAAATGATAACTTAAATCCTGATTTTTATATTCCTTATAATACAGAGCTCCATGGAAATCATTTTCACCTATTATATCACTTCTTAAAAATGTCCTGCTTACCAGACCGCATACCGTAGCATTGAGTGCCGAGCTTGGAATAAATATATCACTGTAGGTTCCCGTAAGTACGGTCTCACCTGCCGGGTCACATACCACCGCAAGTTCAGACGAAACGCCTTCATAGTTTGCGGTTGCCTTCCTTAATTCCTTAAGTATTGCACCCTTTCCTATCCACCCGTCTACAAAAAGTATATCCTTTGCAGGATGGTGCTTTAAAATATACTTCATAGCATTGTCGTCAATACCTCTGTCTCTTATTATGGATACGGAATAATGCGGCAAATCCATATTGTACTTCAGGTTTATATATCTTTTTAAAAGTATTCCTATAGGAGTACCCGCCCTTGCAAGCGATACAAGCACAATATTTTTTCCGCGACTTTTCACTATCTTGTCCGCAAGTGAGCCCAGCGCATCCGCCATAGCCTGCCCGAAGATTTGTAACGAATCAAAGTATATGTCCATATATTCCTTACTCGGAATATATTCTATCGGAAGCATTTCGCTGTAATGCATTCCCGACTGTATAAGTTTTTCTCTCTCCTTGCTTGGCAGAGGTTCCACCATTCCTGTAACATCCTTTAAAAGGAATATTACATCCTCTTTTTTATAACTGCTGTTCATTATCCCACCTGATAAAATATATATTTTTATTGCCGGCAAGTTTTATTGCCTTTAATATATCATTTTCACCGTTCTTATCTTTGCCGTCACTGACTAAAAAGAATATATCACTCTTCTTAAGATCATAGATATATGTCTGTCTGTTTTTGTCATAGATACTCTCCACCTCATATCTTGTATGCAGAGGATAATCCTTTGTCTTTGACACTTCAATAGGACTTCTGGTGGAAGAATGTACATAGACCTTACTTAGCTTATCTGCATTCTCATATATGTACTGTGCCAACTTAAGAGGTACATATATGAACTCTTCGGTTCCAAGCACCGTAACGGTATTTTTATTCTTTATCAAAGTCTTTATATCTATATTTTTTTCCAGGTACTCTTCCAATCTCAGTATTTCATTATCAAGATCTTTTATATTTAACAGTCTTCTTGTTCTTATATCTGTTTTAAAATCGATATATTTTATATTATCTTCTTTTTGTGCATTTTCTATTCTAGATACATCTCCGTCTGTGACTGTATCAAGCACATCGGCTTCAAAGCTTTCTTTATTTATATCTCGTATATAGACAATCTCTACATTTCTCTCTTCGAAAAACTTTTTTCTCTCTTTTGAGAGTGTATTTGTAAGCGGTGCTATTGCATATTTTTTTCCCCCCTTAAATATGCTCTCTATCTCCTCTATACAGTGCCATATTGTATTGCCTGTAGTTATCTCATCTTCTACAAATACAATTCTATCAACCTTTTCATAGATTTCTTTCATATCGACAAGTACAATTCTTTGTTCCGTGGCGTGGCTGTGTGCCTCTGTAAAATATATGTACTCGTTATCATCACATATGTTTTCTCTGGTTGTCTGCATAAAATAGGCTCCGGCACTGCTTGCCAGAGTTGCTCCTATAGCTATTGCAGTTTCAGCAAAACCTATAACAAGTGCATTCTTTAATATGTTTTTTGAAAATTTTGCAAGTGTATCATACTCATTTTCAACATCTTCAACCAATGCAGGTCTGTGTTTACCCTGATCGGCATTGATTATCAAATATCCTCTTTTATTATTGTTGAGGCGTTTTGCAAGGCTTATCTTATTCATTTATCCCACCTGTGTAAATATTCATCAACATAAATATAGGGGTGACTTTCGCCACCCCTATATTAAATTCAAATCTCATCGTCCGAATTATAAATCTGGAATACCTGGTACTCCTTTATAAATTCAAATCCGACCCTTGAAGCAAGCTCCACCGAATGTTGATTTCTCACATCCACATATGGATTTATCTTATTGTCTTCAAGATTAAATGACACATTGGATGCGGCTGTAAGAGCAAGATTCCTTCTCCTGTATTCAGGATTGGTAGCAAATACAAGTTCCATAAAATCATCACTGTATACTCTGCCCATACATCCGCTTACAGTTTCAGTGTCTTTGTATACCATATATCCAAGTGCATCCTTCTTAAAGTCCTCACCGTTTTCAAAGCAGGCTGAGAAGTCTTCGCTCCACATATCGTTTGATAGAGCTTCATATTCCTCAGGCTTAACTTTATCTATAGTAAGTCCTTCTTCCAATGCACCGTTTAACTCTATCAACAGTTCTCTGTTTTTTATACCTTTAAATTGTAACAGATATCTTGAAAAATTTCTGTATCTGCAATCTATATTCTCAACAAGCCAGTCTATCCAGGACTCTGAAGTCGGGATAATATATGATCCTTCTCCCTGTCTTGCTATAGTTCCCCACAAAGATACAGCTCTGTCTTTCTTCGGAGTAACTCCCAATATATACATATAGTGGTATATTTTTATAACACAGTATGAAGCTGCACCTGTAGCAGGTACCCAGACTCTTCCACATTTTCCGTCAAGCGCCTGTCTAACTAAGATATCGTCTGTCGCCAACTCCGCCAGACCTTCCCTTTCCTTCAAACCAAGTTCAACCATAATACCCTTCCTCGTCTAATCTTTTTTTCTTTATAAACATAGTTTAACACAAAGAATGGGTTTATACTACAATAAAAAACTATGCTCTTTGTTTAAATTCTTCCTTATGAATCTTTGACACTCTCACAAATCTATTCAACTCTTCATCTGAAAGTTCAGGACTGTCTTCATCATATAAAATAGGACTTTTCTTTGCGTCCTCTACTTCTTTCATCTGTTCTGTTGTCAATTTTGTTTCTTCATTAAGTACATATGTTTTAATAGCCATCTTTATACCTTTTCCTTTCTCGCTCATTTGCGATCCTGGCTGATATCAAACGAATCTTAGGGTCTCTATATGTATAAACTACCAACAATACATCTCCTGCAAAGCCGATCGTTATATATCTGTCTTCCATTTCACTATGCTCTTCATCATAGTACTCTATTCGTTCCTCATCCATAAATACCATTGTGGCTGTTTCAAAGGAAATTCCATGCTTAACTTTATTGATTTTTGCTTTTTCTTCATCCCACTCAAATAGCATATCCCCCTCCACAATAATGTATTTCTGATTTAATTATAATTTTTTATGTCTTAATTTTCAATATATAAAAAATCCCCCTCATACGAGGGGTGAAATATTAACCTATAACATTTGCCATACGAATGATAGGTCTGTAATTATAATTTGAAATCTTGATTCCTGTTCTTGCAGATGAAGCATGTACTATCTTTCCGTCGCCTATATACATAGCAACATGGCTTACAGATCTGCCTGAACCGTAGAAAATAAGATCTCCGGGCTGTAGCTGGTCCGCACTTGCTACTGTAGTACCTCTTGTAGACTGCTCTGAAGATGTTCTTGGAAGACCTACACCTGCCGCATTTGCCAAGATATACTTTACAAAACCTGAACAATCAGCCCCGATATAAGGGTTTGTACCGCCATATATATATCTTCCGCCTATGAAACTCTTAGCAAAATTTGCAATCTCTTCTCTCTTGTTTGCAGACTTTGTCTCCATTATCTTCTGTGTAGCTGAAGCTGCCGCAGCCTCCACAGATTCAAGTTCCTCTATAGAAGCATCGCCCGTCTTTATTGACATATATCCTTCAACATCGTTGTAAGAAACCCTTGCATAACCGCTACCCATATCTTCAAGTATCTGGAATACATCTCCCTTGCTTGCCTTACCGATTGTTTCATTTGATGTCATACTCTTGTAGATATCAAGTGAGCCCACTTCAACTGTTGCTATATATGTACCGCTCTTAAGTGCAGGACCGCTCATAATGCTCTGTCCGTACTGATAAGTAATCTTTCTTACTCTTGTTGTTGCAAAAGCTGTAGCAGGTGACAGAGTAGTTATGGTCATCGCTGAAAGTATTCCGATTAAAAGTTTTCTTGTGTTATTCATTTTAGGCTCCTTATTCCTTTTATGGTAAACCGACTTAAGTCGGTATTAAAATCTCTAATAATTACAAACCTTTATGTTTGTTAAGTAATTGTTACAAAACATAGTATAAACTTACACCATCCATATGTCAAGCTTTTTATATGTAATTTAAATTATTTTTTCCATATATGTTTTTCATAGAAAAAAAGGTATAAATACCATCAACTGACGATATTTACACCCTTTATTGTTAATTTCTCACAATTTTTATTCTAAAAAGACCAATTCAATATCTACACATATCAATCAAACTCGTAAATAACTATATACTGCACTGAAATAAAATCACAATATTTTTGTCTTTTATCCACTGTAAAAGCATTACGTATACCTATTTACAGCCTGAATTTATGGCCTTGAAATCTTTGAATTGTTAAATTACGTAACAATTTTGTAACAATTTAGTGCCTATTTTTATTATCTATAATTCCTTTTATAATTCCTAACGCTATAAGCACAGCTATTATCGGCAAGAGTACAGGTGCCAAAAATGAAAATACGGCCACTATCACCACCACTACAAGTATAAGCACCGCCAACGCAATAATTAAAGGAAGTATCAGACTCTTGCCGGTCATGTTATAGATTTTGAAAGCACTGTTTTCTTCGTGGCTTTCCCCGTAATCTTTATCAAAGCCTTTAGTGTTAAATTCAAAATTCGAATTTTCTTTGTAGTCGCCGGCATTTCCGTCAATTACTTCATCCTCAAGTCCTACAAATACATCACTGTAACCTTCAGCCACTTTTATTGAATTGGCGATAAGCCTCGGGTCACCAAGTTCATTCATGACATCATCCATGCTTCTTCCCTTTGCAATCTCTCCGTCAATATATGAGGAATAGTAGTCTAAATTATATTCTATAAGAGACTGTGAACCTGTCGAAAATAAGGCTCTTTTCAGTCCTTCAAGGAACTCTTCCTTTGTCATTTATCCTCCTAAATATATCTTTTCAACTCTTCTCTTCTTTGCCTATAGTCAGGTATCTGTTTTGCCACTTCATCCCAAAAAGCTTTGGAATGGTTCATCTGTTTTAAATGTGCAAGCTCATGTACACATACATAATCTATCAATCTTTCAGGCAGGAAAAACAGCTTGAAATTGAAATTCAAATTTTTCTTTGAAGAACAACTTCCCCATATAGTCTTTACATTCTTTATCCTGACCATATTGAAGTGAACATTCATCCGCTTTGCAAAATCATTAAGCCTCTTTTTAAATATCTTGCCTCCGTCAGAATGTAACCAAAATTCTACCATACTTTCATACTTATCTACAGGCAAAATAATATGAAAATTTTCATCATATTTCATGAATAAAGATTCCGCTTCTTAACTTAGGCTCAAACCATGTAGACTTCGGCGGCATCAGCTTGTTTTCATCCGCCACCGCAAAAAGCTCATTCATAGAAGTCGGATGCATCAAAAATGCAACTTTTCCTCTTCCGCACTTAAGCTCACTCTCTAAAAACCCCACACCTCTTATACCGCCTGCAAACTTTATTCTGTTATCCGTTCTCGGATCCTTTATACCAAATATCGGTTCAAGCACAAAATCCTGTAATATGGATACATCCAGACTCTTTATAGTATCGTCTGCTATAATCTCTTTCTTAGCCTTAAGAATATAGAACTTATCTTCAAGCAGCATACCGAACTCATGTCTGTTTGTAATCTCTTTTTGCACAGAGCATTCTTTTATATCAAAGTCTTTTGAAATACTTTCAAGTACCTCATCCTCACTCTTTAAGTTCAAATCTAAGACTATTCTGTTGTACGGAAGGATATGCAGCTGTCTCTCGTCAAATATTACAGATAAAAAGTAGTTGTACTCGGCATTCTTATCATTATATTTTTGTCTTCTCTTTAATGCCACTTTCACGGCGGAAGCCGCTCTGTGATGTCCGTCCGCAATATACAGTGCCGATATATTCTCAAAACATTCAGCTATCTGTTTATTGTACTCTTTTTCAACTTTCCACACTCTATGTCTTACATCATCATCACATACAAAGTCATAAAGCGGTACATTTAGAGTATTTTGTGAGATTATCTTTTGTAAAGCGTCATTTGCTTTGTATGCCAAGAATATAGGTCCTGTCTGTGCATTCAATGTATCCACATGATTTATCCTGTCAATTTCTTTTTCTTCTCTGGTATTCTCATGCTTCTTTATAATATTGTTCAAATAGTCGTCTACACTTGCAAGCCCCACTATACCTATCTGACTTCTTCCGTTCATTGTAAGCTCATACAAATAATAGCTGTCACAGACATCTTCTTCATATATGCCCTTATCTTTGAACTCATTGTACAAATCTCTTGCATGCGTATAAGCCTCTTTTGAGTACATATCAAAGTCATCTTCAAATGCCGTCTCCGGTCTGTCAATATTTAAAAAGGCATACGGTTTGCCTGCTACAGCCGCCTTTGCTTCTTTTCTGTCATATACATCATATGGCAATGATGCCACCTGCTCTACCATACTATCCAAGGGTCTTACACATTTAAAAGATTTTACTATAGCCATCCGTCTCTCCCTAAGTTTTTATTAAATCTCTTCAGAGTATTCTATCAAATGTAGTAACAACAAGCAATATTATATAATGAAGGACTTAAGTAAAGTCATATATTCCTGTGTGCTGATAAAATTTTGACAGTAGACAAAAACACTTGTAAATAGTATAATATCGTAAGTAGTATCGGCAAAATAAAGAGGTGGAACTATGGAGTATACTGAGATAAAATTAAATGTTTCAAATGACAAAATCAAAGAATATAAGCTGTTTGACGGAATAAAGATATATTCAGATATCTTTATATCTGAAGACAAAAAATCGCTTACAAATAAAAGGGTTTATATTACTAAAAAGAAAAATTATGTCTACTATGAAAGAACGGATGTGAATTGGAATTATTGGAATGATAAAAATAAGTATGATTTCAGTTTTGATACGAACAGTATCAAACCTAATATTATATTTGAAGTATCAAAAGACTTGACTTCATTTTCACATTATCTGGGAGAAAGAGTTGTTGAAAAGATTATGTTAAAAGAAGCAACCGGAGAGATTGTAGAGAAATTGGATATATAATATATTATCAGTTTCAGATTTTAATATTTTTTTGTACACAAAGGGGATAAGTTCTTCTTATAAAGAGCTTATCCCCTTTAATGTCTATTGATTACTCTATGATTTCTTCTATTTCACCTATCAGAATAAAATGCGGCTCCCAGCCTCCATGGCCGTCGGTATAGATATCAGGATAAAGTTCATAGTAGTCTTTTATTTCCTGTATCAAGCTGTTTTTGTCAAACTGTTGCTTACAAAGTTTTTTACATAAAAAAGTCTGCTTTGCCTCTTTAAATCCCATAGTCTTACCTATAGGGATTGCCGTAAGTCCGGCATTTTCTATTTTGTTTTCATTTCTTCCTGAATGACTTCCAAGGTATGCAAGTGCTTTTTTATACTCAGGTGCAAAAAAACTTACAGTAAAATATTCACTGTCATCTATAAACTGCGCCGTATATCTTGACGGGTGTATATATAATGTCACCGTTGCCTTACTTTTTCCCGGTGCACCCCAAATATTTCCAAGGCTTCCCCATGAAACTAGGCAGGAATTAAATTTTTCCTTATTACCTACAGTTATTGCCGCCCAGTCACTGTCAAAAATATCAAAAGGAGCGTACTCTTTTTTTCTAAATTCCATATCCGCCTCCATATTACTTTATGACTCTTACTTTTAAAACTCCGTCTATAGAGTTTAATTCATCTACAAGTTTATCACTTGCCTTACTCTCTATATCTATAAGAGTGTATGCCTTTGTACCCTTTGACTTGTTTGTAAGGTCTGAAATATTGTAGCCGTTCTTTGCAAATGCAGATGTGATCTGACCGATCATATTCGGAATATTCTTATGAAGGATTGCAACTCTTCCTTCAGCCTGACATACTCCCATATCACAGCTTGGGAAATTCACAGAGTTTTTGATATTACCGTTTTCAAGGTAATCCACAAGCTCATTTGCAGCCATTACTGCACAATTGTCCTCACTCTCTTTAGTAGATGCACCGAGATGAGGTATAACTATCGCCTTTTCCATCTTTGCAGACTTTGTATTAGGGAAGTCGGTAACATACCTTGCCACCTTGCCGCTTTCAAGTGCCTTTTCCATCTCATCATCATCTACCAGCAAATCTCTTGCAAAGTTGAGGATAACAACCCCGTCCTTCATCTCGGCTATGGAATCCTTGCCTATCATACCTTTGTTATCATTTGTAAGCGGTACATGAAGTGTGATGTAGTCGCAATCTTTGAAGATCTCGTTGATATCTGTGATATGCTTTATCTTTCTTGAAAGCCTCCATGCCGAGTTTACTGAAATATAAGGGTCATAGCCGAATACTTCAAGTCCAAGTGATGCCGCCGCATTGGCAACCTCGGCACCTATTGCACCAAGACCTATTACACCAAGTTTCTTGCCCTTAATCTCGCCGCCTGCAAAGTTTTTCTTACCCTTTTCCACATCTTTTGAAATAGTATCGGAATCTTTTATACTTCTTGTCCACTCAATTCCGCCTACTACATCTCTGGCCGCCAAAAGCATTCCGCATATTACAAGCTCCTTTACACCGTTTGCATTTGCTCCCGGAGTATTAAATACCACTATTCCGGCATCCGCACATCTATCAAGCGGAATATTGTTTACACCGGCACCGGCTCTGGCAATTGCAAGGAGATTTTTTGAAAATTCCATATCTCCCATTGCTGCAGACCTTACCATGATTGCGTCCGCCTCATTTATATTGTCTGTAAGATCATAGTTTTCGTCAAATATATCTGTTCCCACACTTGCGATAGCGTTTAGGCAATGTATCTTTTTCATTATATCTCCTTATGCATTTTCCTGTTCAAACTTCTTCATAAACTCAACAAGCTTTTCTACGCCTTCCTTAGGCATAGCGTTATAGATACTGGCTCTCATACCGCCTACACTTCTGTGTCCCTTTAAGTTTACAAATCCGTTTGCCTCAGCCTCTTTTACAAACTTGGCGTCAAGCCCCTTATCTTCTGTAACAAAAGGTACGTTCATAAGTGAACGGTCTTCCTTTCTTACAGTGCCTTTAAACATCTTAGATGAATCTAGAAAATCATATAAAATCTTTGCCTTTTCTTCATTTCTTTTCTTCATTGCATCAAGTCCGCCAAGTGATTTTATCCACTTAAATACCTTACCGCAGATATAAATATTGTATGTAGGCGGTGTATTATAAAGTGACTTGTTGTCAGCATGGATTTTATATCTGAGCATTGAAGGTGTGCCCTCAAGTACATCATCAGTCACCAAATCATCTCTTATGATTGCGATTACCACTCCTGCAGGTCCGATATTCTTTTGAACACCGCCCCAGATAAGAGCGTACTTGTTCACATCCATAGGCTCGGACAAAAAGCAGGATGACACATCTGCCACCAAGTCCTTGCCCTTAGTATTCGGCAATGTCTTAAACTTTGTACCATAGATTGTATTGTTCTCACAGATATATACATAGTCCGCATCTTCTCTTATAGGTAAATCAGAGCAGTCCGGAATATATGAAAATGTCTTATCCTCACTTGATGCCACAGCCACTACGTCGCCATACATCTTTGCTTCCTGAAAAGCCTTCTTTGCCCACTGACCTGTGATGATATAGTCAGCTTTCTTGTTCTTCATAAGATTCATCGGAACCATTGCAAACTGTGTATGTCCGCCACCCTGTAAAAACAGCACTTTATAATTATCAGGGATGTTTAACAAATCTCTGATATCTCTTTCGGCTTCTTCTATTATCTCTTCATATACCTTGGAGCGGTGACTCATCTCCATAACGGACATTCCGCTGCCTTTATAATCAAGCATTTCTGTAGCCGCCTCTTTTAAAACTTCCTCCGGAAGTACTGCCGGACCCGCACTGAAATTATAAACTCTTCCCATGATAATCTCCTTATAACTTATATTAAAACCTACGAAGGTAGATTCTTTGCATTATTTTACCGGATGTAATTTCAAATCTTTTTCATCAAATGCATCTGATATGGCAGCTCCCGGTGATACCATAGGAAATACCTTCTCATCAGAATCAATCTCACAGTCGATAACAAAAGTGGTATTTGACTTAAGCGCCTCATCAAATGCTGCATCAAACTCTTCTTTTGTAGTAACTTTCTTTGCTCTTGCCCCCATAGCCTCAGCCAATTTTACAAAATCGACCTTATCTATTAATACAGTCTGTGAATATCTCTTACCGTAGAAGAGATTCTGCCACTGCCTTACCATTCCAAGCACGTGGTTGTTGATAACAACCTGTATAATCGGTATATCATATCTTGTAGCGGTAGCTATCTCATTCATATTCATCCTGAAGCAACCGTCACCCGCTATATTGACTACAGTCTTATCAGGCTCTGCCACCTTGGCACCTATAGATGCTCCAAGTCCGTAGCCCATTGTTCCGAGTCCGCCTGATGTTATAAGTGTTCTAGGATGTGTAAACTTATAAAACTGTGCTGCCCACATCTGATGCTGACCTACCTCTGTACAGATAATGGTGTCATCTTTTGTCTTTTTATCTATAGTCTCTATGATGTACTCGCCTGTAAGTCCCTGCTTGTTTGTTCTGATCGGATACATATCCTTTAATCTTTCGATATGTGCAATCCACTCATCATGATGCAGCGGATCAAGTCTTGAATTAAGCTTTCTTAAGATAAGTCTTGCATCACCTACCAAGCTGTAATGTGCCTTGATATTCTTGCTGATTTCAGCCGCGTCCACATCTATATGTAAAATCTTTGCATTTTTTGCAAACTTCTTTGCATTACCGATTACTCTGTCCGAGAATCTTGCACCTATTACAATAAGCAGATCGCACTCTGTTATTCCGAGGTTACTTGTCTTGCTGCCGTGCATTCCGACCATTCCCGTATATTTCGGGTCAGAGCCGTCAAAAGCCCCCTTACCCATAAGTGT
>NZ_DBHIEQ010000016.1:25590-63529 GCF_057250505.1 Lachnoanaerobaculum sp.
CTACAGGTGCATCTATCTTTGAAACGAAGGTTCTGAGTTCTTCGCTTGCATCCGAAAGGATTGCTCCGCCACCTACCAAAACATATGGTTTTTTTGAAACTCTTATAAGTGATACGGCATCCAAAATATCCTCTTCACTTACATCAGCCTTCGGGCTTATCTTCTCAGGCTCTTTGTACTCATATTCAAAGCTGTCTCCTGTGACGTCCTTTGTAATGTCTATAAGTACAGGACCCGGTCTTCCTGTCACGGCAATCTTAAAAGCTCTTCTGATGGTATCGGCAAGCTTGTTGCCGTCTTTTACTATAAAACTGTACTTTGTTATAGGCATCACTATACCTGATATATCCACCTCTTGGAATGAATCCTTTCCAAGCAGGTTATTACCTACATTACAGGTAATGGCAACCATAGGTATGGAGTCCATATATGCACTTGCGATACCTGTTACAAGATTGGTGGCTCCCGGACCGCTGGTGGCAAGACATACTCCTACCTTACCGCTTGCTCTGGCATAACCGTCCGCCGCATGTGAAGCGCCCTGCTCATGACTTGTAAGTATATGTCTTATTTTGTCCTGATTTTTATACAGCTCATCATATAGGTTTAATATTGCACCGCCCGGATAACCGAAAACCGTATCCACGCCCTGTTCCAACAGACATTCAACTATTATCTTTGAACCACTTATTTTAGCCATACATCCTCCTATAATTCATCTACCGTTAAAACCGCACCTCGTGGAGCGCCTGAAACAAGCTTTCTGTATCTTGCAAGATAACCTGTAACCTCATTAAGTCTCGGCTTCCAGTTTTCTCTTCTCTTTGCAAACTCTTCTTCACTTACTCCGGCATTTATAGTGTTTGCATTGATATCTATATCAATGATATCGCCTTCTTCTATAAGTCCTATAGGACCGCCTACAGCAGCTTCAGGTGAAACATGACCTATTGATGCACCTCTTGAAGCTCCTGAAAATCTGCCGTCTGTGATAAGTGCTACAGTGGTATCAAGCCCCATTCCTGCTATAGCCGATGTAGGATTTAACATTTCTCTCATCCCGGGGCCGCCTTTCGGTCCCTCATATCTGATAACCACCACATCTCCCGGAACTATCTTACCGCCCTTTATAGCTGCAATTGCATCTTCCTCACAGTCAAATACTCTTGCAGGTCCTGAGTGCTTCAGCATCTCAGGAAGTACGGCACTTCTTTTTACCACACATGAATCCGGAGCTATATTTCCCTTAAGTACCGCAATACCTCCGACCTTTGAGTACGGGTTCTCAGCCGGTCTTATAACGTCGGTATCAAGATTTATCGCATTCTTTATATTCTCACCGACTGTCTTACCTGTAACAGTCATACAGTCAAGGTTTAAAAGTCCGAGCTTTGATATCTCTTTCATTACGGCATAGATACCGCCTGCCTCGTTAAGCTCCTCAATATATGTATGTCCTGCCGGTGCAAGATGACAAAGGTTCGGAGTTTTTGCACTTATCTCATTTGCTATATCCACGTTAAGGTCCACACCCGCCTCATAAGCAATAGCCGGAAGGTGAAGCATTGAGTTTGTGGAACATCCAAGTGCCATATCCATTGTAAGCGCATTGATGAATGCTTCCTTTGTCATAATATCTCTTGGACGAATATCTCTTTTCAACATTTCCATTACGGCATATCCTGCTCTCTTTGCAAGACGGATTCTCTCGGAATATACGGCAGGTATTGTACCGTTACCTCTAAGTCCCATACCGAGAACTTCTGTAAGACAGTTCATTGAGTTGGCTGTATACATACCTGAACATGAACCGCAGGTAGGGCAGGTCTTATTCTCATATTCCATTACATCATCTTCACTCATCTTTCCTGCAGCGTAAGCTCCCACAGCCTCAAACATACTTGAAAGTGATGTGTTTTTTCCTTTTACTCTTCCTGAGAGCATCGGACCGCCTGATACAAATACAGTAGGAATATTTAATCTGGCTGCCGCCATAAGCATTCCCGGTACCGTCTTGTCACAGTTCGGAATCATTACAAGCGCATCAAACTGATGTGCCATTGCCACAGTCTCTGTAGAGTCGGCTATCAAATCTCTTGAACAAAGTGAATACTTCATTCCTATATGTCCCATTGCTATACCGTCACATACTGCAATCGCAGGGAATACTACAGGTGTTCCGCCTGCCTCGGCCACTCCGAGTTTTACAGCATCCGATATCTTATCCAAGTTTATATGTCCCGGTACTATCTCATTGAATGAGCTTACTATACCTATTATAGGTTTTCTCATCTCTTCAGGTGTCATGCCGACAGCATTCAGTAGAGACCTGCTTGGTGCCTGTTGCATACCTGATTTCATATTGTTTGAGCGTAAATTCTCCATTTTTTCCTCTTTCTATCAAAATCTTTAAAATACTAAAATATGCTGTCTATATCTATTTTGCCTCTATCAATAGCTGTTGTTTCCTTAAGCCAATCAGCTACTATATCCCCCATTTGCGAAGTCTTAAGTACCTTGATTCCCGGGGACTTTAAATCCAATGTTTTGTAATTGCTGTTTAATACATCCTCAACAGTATCCTCTATCCTTTGTGCCTCTTCTAAAAGTCCGAGAGAATATCTAAGTAACATTGCTGCAGAAAGTATAGTCGCAAGCGGATTTGCTATATTCTCACCTGCTATATCAGGTGCGGAACCGTGGCTTGGCTCATACAGTCCGAAGTTGCCCTCTCCAAGACTTGCACTTGGAAGCATTCCTATAGATCCCGTTATCATACTGGCTTCATCGGATAATATATCCCCAAACATATTTTCAGTAAGCATTACATCAAACTGACTCGGTTCCTTTACCAGTTGCATTGCCGCATTGTCTACAAGCATATGCTCCAAAGTAACCTCAGGATATTCCTTAGCTACTTCTTCTACTACACTCCTCCAAAGTCTTGAGCTGTCAAGGACATTTGCCTTATCTACACTTGTAACCTTCTTTCTTTTTCTTGTCATAGCAATATCAAAGGCCACCTTTGCCACTCTTCTAATCTCATTTTCATTGTATACAAGAGTATCTACAGCCGTTTTTACACCGTCAATCTCCTTAGTGTATCTCTCACCGAAGTAAAGACCCCCTGTAA
Organism: Lachnoanaerobaculum sp.; assembly: GCF_057250505.1. NCBI lineage: Bacteria > Bacillati > Bacillota > Clostridia > Lachnospirales > Lachnospiraceae > Lachnoanaerobaculum > Lachnoanaerobaculum sp. Next base: position 28,724 of record NZ_DBHIEQ010000016.1, read on the forward strand.
GCTCTCTGACTATCACCATATCAAACCCTCTGTCTACAATGTCTTCCTTTAAAGGACATGCCGATATCAGCATAGGATATAATGTAGCCGGTCTTAGATTTGCAAAAAGTCCGAGTTCTTTTCTGATTTTTAAAAGTCCCGCCTCAGGTCTTAAATTCGGTGCTACATCATACCACCTTGAGTTGCCGACATCTCCGCCTACCGCACCTAAAAGCACGGCGTCACTTTTCTTTGCAATCTCTATTGCCTCATCTGTCAGCGGTACTCCGTATTTATCAATAGAGCATCCGCCCATATCTATTTCAGTAAATATAAATTCATGGTCATATGCATCTGCAACTGCCTCAAGCACTTTTTTTGCTTCTCTTATTATCTCCGGTCCAATACCGTCACCGGGTATCAAAGTTATATTAGCTTTCATATATATCTCCATTCTGAATGCTGTTATAGTAATGAATTTATTTACTATCGGCTAAACATTCCAATGCTTTTTGTTTTACAATCCTTAATTAAAAGATTTTCTTACCATAATACTTTAAAATAGTTTTTTTTTCAACTTTACAGCCCACTATTCTCAAATTTGAACATATATTTTTTCTATATTATCCATAACATTTGGTTAAGTAAGGCATTAAAAAAGGACCAAAGACAAATCCTTGGCCCTCTTTTTTAGAAATCTTCTTCTTCATCTTCTTCAGCTATAGCACCGAATATAGCCCCCATCGTACCCGCCGATACCGCAACCGCCACTACGATAACGAGCCCTACAATACCTGCAAAAATTGGCATAATGTCCATATGTACCTCCCAAAGCCCGACAGCTTATTTTAAAAAAAACACCCGTAGGTGTCAGTGTTAACATCTATATAACTGGGCCAGCTGGATTTGAACCAGCGAATGCAGGAGTCAAAGTCCTGTGCCTTACCGCTTGGCGATGACCCAATAATCAAAAAAAGGGTGGGTAGAGGGATTCGAACCCTCGGCCTCCAGAGCCACAATCTGGCGCGCTAACCAACTGCGCTATATCCACCATATGTCATATACTATGACAAAAGCAGGTGATGGGAATCGAACCCACGTATTCAGCTTGGAAGGCTGATGTTCTACCATTGAACCACACCTGCAAAATCAAGTGAGCCTGAAGGGATTCGAACCCCCGACCCTCGGCTTAGAAGGCCGATGCTCTATCCAGCTGAGCTACAGACTCATATATTTTGTTTTTAGAAAACAAATCGGGGTGACAGGATTCGAACCTGCGACCCCCTGGTCCCAAACCAGGTACTCTAGCCAAACTGAGCCACACCCCGTCGATTCATTTACTCAATTGCGTCTCTCAGACACATATAGCATTATATCGAAGCATTATTGCAATGTCAAGCACCTTTTTAAAAATTTCAAAAAAGTTTTGTTTTCATAAAATAATTCCGTGAAAGCCTTATTTTAAAAGACTTTCACGGGTTATCATTTATTTAAAATATTCATGACCTCCATAAGAAAACAAATAAGTCAACGATGAATCAAACCATCCGACTGCATGGTTCGTAGAATAAGCTCTGTCCATAAAGTAAAGTGCACCCCTTGAGTAATCCTCTCCCATCAAAGCATTGTTTACACCCTTGATAGTGGCCTCACTTACTTTAACCTTGAAAAATCGCTTATCCCTGATAGGCGAAAACTGACCCTTACTGAAAATAACATCAGTAATTGTGTTCTCAAAATGACTTGACCGAACCCTGTTGATAACCACATTGGCTACAATGGTTCTGCCGTAAACATCATTATCACCTACCTCAGCTTCTACAATTCTTAGCAGATTATTGTAATCCTCAACTGTAAGAGAAGGTAAATCTAACGCCTTTCTTCTTTCCTCCAGAAGCCTTTCCATTTTTTCATTTCCGGTCTCCTTTTGAACGATTCTGGGCAAATCTATATTCTCTTCCTCAGCAGTTGTATCTTCTAATCCGGCATTATCCAAAACGTCTCCGACCGCAGCTTTGTCCTCGTCATCATCCTGACTTTCATCAGATGAATTGATTACATCAGCACTGACCGCATTCTTTCCGCTTCCTGCAAATCCGTTACTTGAAAATGCAACGACACTTATTATAGCACCTCCTATAGTGAGCAACGCCATGTATCGATACATCCTTTTTGTGATTCTCATAGGTATTGACATAATCCTACCACAAATGGATTTAAGAAACGATGTAATTCTTGGCATAAAATCTCTCCTTTAATACAATCGCTAATCTTTTGAATTATAGTGATTGAAAAAGGAAATGTCAATGATGTCACAAATATGTCATATTTTCGTAAGTATTACTTAATATGTATTATTTTCTTGAAATAATACCAAAACTGTATACTATATCACCTGTTTATCAGTTAAAATCTGCATTCAGCCACTTTATAGCATACTCGGCATAGAGTGCCGCGCCTATATCAAGTGCATTCTCATCAATATCAAAGCCTTCATTGTGAATTTGAATCAAGGTATTCGGCTTATCCTCATTAGATGTACCAAGATATGCGTATGCTCCCGGTACTTCAAGTATAAACTCGGCAAAATTGTCACCGCCAAGTGATATCGGCCTTGTCTTTATGGCCTTATCACCTAAGATATCTCTTACAACTTCTCTCACTTCTTCACTTGCTCTCTCGTCATTTATCAATGCGGATGTATAATCTGTCCAAATAACCTTAGCACTTCCACCATAAATTTCCGCAATATTTTGTGCCGTCTTCGTTATCTTATTTCTTACATCCTGCCTTGTTTTGGCTGATGTAGTCCTTGTTGTACCCTCTATTACGCCGCTGCCTGAAACTATATTGTAGGAAGTTCCGGAGTTCAATATTCCTATTCCTATTACTACAGGATCTATAGGAGATGTTGTCCTTGTAACAAGTGCCTGAAGTGCCACCACCGTCTGTGCCGCAATATAAAGTGCGTCTATACCAAGCTGAGGTGTGGATACATGAGTAGCCTTACCCTCTATCTCTATTCGAAAGTGATCAACCGCAGCATTGTTTATAGCTGTTGTAACACCTACCTGACCGCATCTTAAATCAGGAGCCACATGGAGTCCGAATATTCTTTCAACGCCCTTTACTTCACCGTTTTTTATCATCTCCTGTGCGCCTGCACCTATCTCTTCTCCCGGCTGGAATATAAGCTTTACCGTACCGGCAAACTTGTCTTTATTATTTGCAAGTACTATTGCCGCTCCAAGTAATGACGCATTATGTAAATCATGTCCGCAGGCGTGCATAACACCTTTATTCTCGGAGCAATATGCTCTGTCATCTCTTTCAATTATAGGAAGTGCATCTATATCGGCTCTGAGGGCAACCACCCTGTCCTTGGCTTCTCTGGTACTGTTTTGATGACCGACATTACTTTCGGATTCATCTGCTCCCGTATTCTTTGCAGGCTGTGAGGCGGCCTCTCCTCTTATAAGGCCTACCACTCCTGTTCCTGCGCTTCTATAATGCTCTATACCGAGCTTATCAAGTTCTTCTTCTATTCTTTTGGCTGTACGATGCTCTTTCATACTCAACTCAGGATGCAGATGAAAATCTCTTCTGAGTTCCACCAATTTTTCATGTATTTTCTTTACTTCATTTAATATATCCATAATGCCCTCTTTATTTTATCCTTTATTCCTACTCATTTAATAGGTTTTATATTATAGTATCACTTTTAAAATTTTCGGTCAAGCCGTAGATAAAAATTTTAAAGGCCGTACTCACACCTATGAATACAGCCTCTATTACATATTTATTTAATTTTTGTCAGCTTTCCGCTCAGTACAAATCTCGCATCGTCAAATTCGTAGCTGCAAGTCGACAGTGTAAAAATCTTATCGCCATACTTAGGCTCTATATCCGATTTGAAAGCAGATAAATTTTTCTGATTTTTTACCCAATTATCAAACTCCTCACTGTCACTAAAGTCAAGCTGCCACGCATCTTCCTCCACATTTGCCACATGACCTGCAAAAAAGTCAATCCGATAAACCGCATCTTCAGTTATCAGATAACCTTCCTTATGGCTGTCAAAGAAATCCTGCTTCTTATATCCTTTAAGTGCAGCAAACATACTTCCGTTCTTCATATGATGTCCGTATATTATATTATGGACATCGCTCAGATCAATCGGATTTCTTGTATCCAAAAATATTGCACCTGCCAGATTCTCAGTCTTATCCATCATATGGTCAAGGTAGTATTCATTGTCTGTAGTATGCACTATCGGATAGTTTATCTTTGTGTCAGGCAAATATATCCAACCCATTACATCACTGTTTACTTCTTTCAACCCCTTAAAGTCCACATCAGGATACGGCTTTTCTTCAGCCACAGTCTCTTCTTGTACCTCCTTTGTCGGGGCACTCGTCTGCTCTATGGTATACTTATCAATCTCTTTGTAGGTATCCACACCTTTTTTATATTCACTTTGTATTTTTATTATATTGAATGCGGCATACAATGCTATTGCCAAAAATACAAAGCAAAGTACTGCTCGTATCTTATCTCTCAAGTTTTTCTCCTGTCTATAATACTTACAATCTCAGCTTCAGTATGCTTACAATACTGCCACACAAACTTTAATCTGAAACCTTGAGTATCACAAATTTTTATAAAGTATATCACAGATGCAAAAACTATCAAGTATATTTACATTTCCAACCTGTAACTCATACCGCAGATGTTTATAATATCACCTTTATTCAGCCTTGTATTCTCTTCATTTTCAAGCTTCTTACCGTTTATATATGTTCCGTTTCTTGAGTTTAAGTCCACCGCGTACAGTAAATCGTTCTTTTCAAAGAATTTTAAATGTATCCTGCTCACTCCCTCCACATCCAGTACGTAATCACATATCCTGTCCTGCTTACCTATGATAAACGGCAGATAAGAGATTTCTATATCCTCTTTGCCGTTAATGCCTTTTAATACTCTGCCTGAACTATTTAACTTTATATCTGTTAAAAGTACCGTATTTGAAATCTCTTCGTTACAAGCTTCAAATACGCTCTTTTCTTCATTCAGGCAGGCGGCGCTAACACTCGGTTCATACCCGTCAAATACTTTTTCCAAAAACTCTTCTTCCTCGGTTTGTTCCTTTGACTTATTTCCTTTGAAAATACCTCCGAAAATATTGAACTGCTTTTTCTTTTTATCGCGATATTCCGTAGAGTTTTCTACCTCGGTTTCATAGGTAACCACAGGTTCATATCTCTTTACCTCTGTTTGCACATTACCGTCCAAAAGTTCTTCCAAATCATTTATAACAAAATCCCTTTTCTGACATTCCTTTAACATTCCATATACCGTTATCAGACAATCTTTATCCTCTTTATTTATATTGTCCAATATACTTTCCAAAAGTAATTTCATCTCTTCCTTATTGTTCTCATTTCTTGGAATATATAAAAATGAATATCTTTTAAGATCCAAATCGGTAAATATATACTCGGGGTCAAGTACCACCGAAGAGGCTTCCAATAAAAACTCTTCCAATGCCTTTGTTGCGGATATTATATCAATGATAAAATCCTTTATCTCATCCGCATTCATAGTTCTTACTTCAAGCACCCTTGAGAGCGGTTGAAGTGAGCTTATATCATAGCCAAGTTCAAGCCTACAGTCTACTCTCTTTAACGTTGGCTTTAAAAAACCTTTGACAGCGTTATGTTCTATCATGCCAAGCTCAAAGGCATATTTACTTTTCATCTCAATCAAAAACTTTTCTTCCGGTTCAAATATAAGCCAGTTACTCTTTAGGTTCCTTAGATAATTGACCTTTAAGTCTTTCATATATCCCCTCCAATGCGGTAGTGGCCCTTATATATCCTTCAGGATTATACACGCTCACTCTCATACTTTTCTCACCCGACTCTGCGTCAATAAAAAATTTCTTTTCCTCAATCCTTACAGCTTCCTTTTCTTTTAAGTTTACTAAACTCTTAAGTCTCTCTTTGTCATAGCCTATATCTTTTTCATCATGTGAGAGTCTTTCTAAAAGCAAGTGCAGCTCTACATTATCTACAACCTGATTATGCTTATCTATACCGTATCCTATTATAAAGGCTATCCCCAAAAACACGAAAAATATAATATAGGTCATCTCTATTGTAAAACTTCCTCTAAGCCTTTCTTTCATACGTAAAACCACAGGATACAATTTGCCGCGGTTATAAACGGAAGCATTGCTACCCTTATTCCTTTTATTTTTCTTCTTTTCATCATACAGTACATACAAAGAAGCAGTGCGTATATTGAAACTATGAATACCGAGATAAAAAACAGCAACAAATTTTTCTTTATCCCCAATATTGCTCCGCTTCCTATAAAGACAAATGCATCCCCCTCACCTAAAATATTTATTTTACTTACAGGAAGCAGTATCGCTCCGCTTAAAATACCTAAAATCACAGATTTATAATCTATACTTATGCCGCAAACAGCTTTATAAATCATAAGCATTACTATGGCCAGATAGAATATAACTATACCGACCGTATATATTTCTTTTTTTCTGATATCCTGAAAGCAAAATATTATAAGTGCAGTTATCAAAATTATTCTTTCTGCAATAAAAATATTCAATGACCACCTCCACAGTATGAACAGGCTCCCAGATGCTCCACATCCGACAGCTTTACCCTCTGTACATACGCCGTTATCGCACTGCAATGTGGATCAGAGTGATACCTTGTACCTGAAGGCATAATATAGACTGTTCCTCCTGCCCTGTTTCCACATCTCTCACACGGATGATACTTGCCTCCGTTTTCATTTCTTAGACTGTCTATATCTGCAAGCGGCACGGGTCTTAAGTCATTGTAGAGATAGTGACACCTCGGATTTAGATGATACCTTGTGGGATTTTTCCCTATGTACACATACTTTTCATCAGCGGTATTTTCACTTCCTCCCTTACCGCCGTCCGCTCCGATCCACGCTCTTCTTGTAGCTACCACACTCTGAGCTATAGTGTTTTTTCCAAGTATCCCTATAGGCAGTGAGTATTTATAATCAATTCGTATACATACAGTCTCACCGTCAGCCATACAGGATGAAAACAGTCCGTTTATATTTCTTATATTCTTATCCGCAATCTCTGTATTTATCTTTGATACCGCAAAGGCGCCTATAGCACCTCCCGATATCACTCCCTTTATACCTTCCATTGCACTGCGGTCATAGTTTTCACCGTTTTCATCTCTTTTATCTGCACTCAGTCTGTTATAGGTATAGGCATATTGGCAGGTGTCCTTACATACGGCTTCCGCAATACCCATTACTTTTCTGTTGGTATTCATCATATCAAAAGGCATTAAAAGTATTGCCATGGCTATTATAAAAAGACTGAAGCACAGGGCGGCTTCAACACTTAGGGAGGCTTTGTGAGTCCTCTTATACCTGCATGCTTGGAGAGCTTTCATTTTTTTGATTTTTATTTTTTTAATTTCTTTGGTATAAATTTCTTTGTTTTCAAAATCATTATAAGAGGACATACAAAACCTCCCTTCAATATATTTTTTCCACCCTTACTTCCATACTATAGCCCACACTTAAGCCGCTAAACTCCTTTGAAAATAATGATATTTCACTAAAAAGCCTTTTCGCACCGCAGGATATATTTGCATCTACACCGTATACCATATCCTTTATAAGAAAATCTTTTTGACCTACTCCTATATCAAGCTGCATTACATCCATCATCCTGAAATTTCTCTTTACAGGATCTTCGATATATAGAAGCATCTTAAGATACCCCTCATAGCTTATACCTCTCTTAAAGTCATCACTGTTTCCGAGGTCTTTACTGCTCAAAATATCAAATATGGAGTCAAGGTCGGTGTGCCAGTCTTCACCGCTCTTTATGACAGGTACTCTACCTCCCGACAACAGACCCTTTATATCTATCGCCGACTCTACCAACGCCCAAACGGCTATTATAAGGAACTTTACAATAAATGTTATCTGCGGAAGACAGAGTGCGCCGCTGATTGCCGCCGCCAGCTGTGTGGCAAGCTGAACTTTATCCTGATCTCTTATTATATGCATATAGTTAAGTCCCTCTCTGATTGCAAGCAATTTAAGTACTGCACTTTCAAGATTTGCCCTGTCAGTATCTGCACCGTTTAATATATACTCAAGCTCATAAGAAAGCGGTGTATTTATATCATCCGTGAAATCCGCAAAGTACTTACCCATATACTCATCTATCAAGAGCCTTTCAGCAAGATTTCTGCCGGTGTATCCGCCTGTAGTCGCATTTGACGGCAAACTTAGCGTATTTATACTCTTAGTAGAAACCGTCCTGTTTGAAGGAATAACCAGTGAAAACACTCCGTCGGAAATCATCTCCTTTAACTGCTTTAACTTATCTTCCTTATCCTCATCGGCTATACCGTGTTTGCAGCTTAATTTCATTTCACCAAGTGCATATACATCATCACTTACTCTGTTCCATCCTTCACTGATTTCGCTGCTGTAATCGCCCTCATCATCTTCATTTGCCGTATCAATTACACTTTGCAAACTGTCTATATCAGATTCGAGATTATCAAGTTCCGTTATCATACTTTCACTTTGTGAAGACAGCGCTGCTACTTCAAGTCTTCTTTCACTGTCTTTATCCACATAGTCTTTGAACTTTTCTATTTCACCCTCTATATATTCCTTATTGCTCTCTGAGAGTTTATCAAGATCGGATGAGTTTTTGGCTTCTATCTCCCTTAACTTTGCCGACATCTTATCGGCTTTCTTCTCATATTTTTTTACAAGCTCAGGAACCTTTTTTAACTTCTTTTTCAGATTGTCACTTAATTTTTTTAACTCACCAAGATTCTTATTATCAAGTGCCTCCTTCATCTTAAGCTTTATCTTTTCCTGTGCGTCAATATTTTCAGAAAGCCGCTTCAATGCCTTTTCCACATCTATAGCTTCTCTTGAGCTGAGTCCGTAGTCCGAGGTAATCTTTTCCATGCTCTTGGCATCCTCAATATCCTTCCACAATTTATCCGGAGACCCGTCAAATACGGATTCAAAAGTACCGAGCTTCATATAGTCAACGATTTCCTGCTCAATATACATTCCGCCTTTGTCATTTAAACTGATTTTCTTATTCAGACTTACCGTGGGGTTTTGAATCCTGTACATTCCGCAGTTTTTCACATAGGGCTTCATATACTCACACATCAAATCACCGATATTCTCATCGTTCTCACTTTCAAGTGCGAATATCCTATAATTATCCCACATCGCCCTGTGGTATCTGCTAAACAGCGAATCTATTGCCGAATCTCCTGCGGTTTGTAAATAAAGTCTTGCACCTGAAGTTCTGGCGGATTCCAAAAGTGCACATATAAGTGCGGATATACAGACAAATATCAAGGCTATAAAGACGGTAACGGAACCTCTTTTTTTCAAGTATATACCTCTTTTGACTTCTTATTGATTTCCTTGAAAATATTGTTTAGAAGCTTACCTATATTTCCTTTGAATATAAGTACCAACCCGATAAGTACAACAAGCACAAGTACTATCTCTATAACACCTACTCCGTCCTCATTTTCCAAAAAATCCTTCCAAAAATCCGACATATTCCCTCCTTTTTAAAACTTTTCCACATTCCGAACATTTTCTCAATAGAATATCAACAATGCCGGAACAATTATCATCATCATCACTATAAGTAACATCATAAAAAGCGGTAAGAGTAACTTGGTATTCAGCTCTTCTCCCTCTCTTTTGGCTAAGTTCAACCTCTCCTCCCAGGCACTCTGTGACTCCATACCAAGTAAAGTACTTAATGTAGATATTCCGCTTTTCCTGTTTTGCTCAAGCAGTGATGCCAACTTCATATACTGCCTCAAAAGACAGCTTCTACCGAACTCCTTATACACAACATTTTCCTGTGTACCTGTTTTCAGCCTTGCAAGAGATTTTGCCATCTCTTCATATGCATACCTTTTTTCCTTGTTCTCACTCTCATAATCCTTCACTATCCCTTCCCATGACTGTCTGACCGAAAGACCTGCACCTATAAATACAATAAGTTTTGATACTATATCGGGATAGTCTTTTAACAATTCTCTTTTTCTCTTTTCAAGCTTTTGCCTGTCATTATTCTTTTCTCTCAGATACAAAAGTATTGCTACAATTATCCCCATTATCCAAATAAGGTGAAAATTTATACCGTCTTCAAGGTGATATGCCAACTTCTTCCCTTCAAAGCTTTCAGGAAGGTAAAATCCCGCCTCTCCCACATCTTTTTTATCTGCAACCGATATATAGTCCTTAAATCTTTTTATAAGACTTTCATCCGCCGACAGAGGCTTAGGCAACACCCTTGCCGGTATGACATAGCTTTCTTCGTAACTTTCATAACTGAGTGTAACACCGATATCTATATCCACACTCTCACTAAGGTTCTCATTGTCCACCTTTCCCTGTATATCAATGATATCGCCGTCTCCGAAATCCCACTTTACACTGAGTCCCAAATCACTTAACTCGCTTACAGGATTCAAATCGGTTGTGATATCTTGCAGTGAAGTATTCTCTCCCGGAAGTATATTAAGTATTTCATCCATACCCTTTTTCATGGCTTCTTTTGCTTCCTCTTGTGAATAAACACGCTTTGATACGGGTATTTCTATCTTTTGTGAACCTTCAAGTAAACCTTCCACCTCTATTTTTACTTCGGTATCATCCTCATCAACATAGGGTCTTTGTATATAATTGGACACTTCAGTATTGTTTAAAAATGTTGAACAGACAATAAACAACATAAAACCTGCTATGACTATAAGCCAATACTTTAATTTATCCGAAAAGATTTTTTTTAGATATTTTTTCATCCGCTACACCTCTATATTTAAAAGTCTTTTTGATATATAGATTGCAAGCAGATATACCGCCAACCCCAAACTCATACATATTCTTCCGATTATTGTCGTGTACATGATATTAAAAAAACCGGGTGAACTGAAATCAATATATAATACGATAAGTAACGGAAATATATTCATCACCTTCTGTTCAAATCTTTTTGCGGCGGTCATAGTTATTATCTCTTCTTTTATCCTTACTTTATCTCCTATCACACCTACGGTATGCGCAATAATACTTTCAAGTTCTCCTCCGCTTCTTTTTGCGATTCTAAGTACCTTTGCAAAGCTTCTTATATCCTCACAACGGCTTCTGTAAGCCAAATCGTCAAAGGCCCTCTCCACGCTTATATTCATATATATAAGCTGACATATATATTCAAACTCCTTTATAATCAGATTGTCCTTCTCATATAAAAGTCTAAGCTCGGTCAATGATTCTTTTACCGAATTTTCAAGTGAATATCCTGCATTTAACAGTGATGAGAGTATCATTATCGCTTCTTTAAACTCATTCAAAAGTCTTCTTTTCTTTGCTTCAATCAACTCTTTTTTCTTTATTTTGGGATATAAAAAGCAAAAAGGCAGAAGAAGAAGAAACATTATTATACTTTTATAAAATATATAAGAAATTAAGCTCAACATTAAAGCCGCATATAAGCTGTACTTCATCCATTCCACAAATGTGAAACTGTAGCTGTCATAGTCTGTAGCCTGTTGCGAGCAGTTTTTGTTTGTCTTTAAGTTCTCCGACTTTTTTATGGATTTTTTCTTCCATATCATACTCATACAGCTTGTTAAGTCCAATCTCACCATTTTCATACGGTAAAACCTCCAAAATCTCAAGCATCTTTCTCTCGCCCTCTCTAAGTCTGCCAAGGTGAATCATAATATCTATTGCACTTGCTATCTGTGATCTTATGGCGACAAGCGGAAGTTCTGCACCGCTTAATACCATAGTCTCAAGTCTTGAAAGCATATCTTTTGCACTGTTTCCATGTCCTGTACTCAGCGAACCGTCATGCCCCGTATTCATAGCCTGAAGCATATCAAGGGCCTCTTTTCCTCTTACCTCACCGACTATTATCCTGTCGGGATTCATTCTGAGTGAAGCTCTTATAAGATCTCCGATACCGATACTTTTATCACCGTTTAATGTGGCGTTCTTAGTCTCAAGCCTCACAATATTTTTTATATGCATCAGCTGCAGTTCCGCCGAGTCCTCTATAGTGATCACCCTTTCACTCTTAGGTATATAGCTTGAGAGTGCATTTAAAAATGTAGTTTTACCTGAATTTGTTCCGCCTGAGATAAAGATATTGTAGCCGGCACACACTAGGACTTCCAAAAACTTTGCACACTCCTCGGACAAGGTCCCGTATGAAATCATCCTGTCCATACTTATAACTTCAGGAAATTTTCTGATTGTTATTATAGGACCGTCAAGCGATATCGGCGGCAATACTATATGTACTCTTGAACCGTCCTCCAGTCTGGCATCCGCAATAGGTGATGAAACATTGACCACTCTGTTTACCTTACTTACAATCTGCTGTATCATATCTTCAAGTACTTCATTGTTTGCAAAGCACTTGTCCCATTTTTCCACTTTTCCACATTTTTCTACAAAGATATCATCTTTTCCGTTCACCATTATCTCCGTGATATCCTTTGCATCCAACAGCTCCTGTAAAATATCCAGTCTTCGAAACGAGTCAAACAGTGCATTCCTTATATTCATTTTTTCTTCAAGCGGGATATAAAAAGAATGTTCCTTATGTATTATCTCTTTATCTATTATCTCATACAGTTCGTCATCATCTATATTCCTAAGATCTGAAAGCTTATCTCTTATTTCTTTTTTCAACTGCTCATAGATACTCTCATTTGACTCAGAATCTTCGGATTTTACCACCTGTATTCTAAGTTCTTCCTCCTCTATTACTTTTCTGTTTAACAAAAGCACCTCCACAATATAAAGCCTGCCAAAAAATAAGGCGCCATAGGCATCATATGCTTATCTCTTAATCCGTATTCACCGTATTTTTCAAGATGTCCGCAGGCAATCACTCTCATACAGTAACCTACGAGCATATTAAATCTTTTAACAAGTTGTGCACTGAAAATCAGATAGATAAGTGCTCCTGCTCCTGCAAATATAAGTGCAATCACGCTCATATTGATGCCCTCATATACTCCCAAAAATCCTATAATCAAAGAGAATAACTTCACGTCTCCTGCACCGAAAAATCTGAGTCTGTAAAGAGCGGAAAAAATAATCAGTGAAATACAAAATCTTATTAAGAAATCTGAATGTAAAATAAAAATACCTGATATAAAATATATTAAAACCAAAACATTCGGTATACGTCTCCAAAATATATCTGTAATTGTTGCGGCTAAGAGCAGGCTTCCCACAATATAATAAACCATATCACGCCCCGCCAACTAAACTTGAAAGTTGTGAGAAAAACTCATGTCTTTTCAATCTGTTAAAATTGAATATATCATCTGAAATACTCTCCCCCGGCGACTTTATCTCACAGAGCTTATGAATGACTTCAGAATACCCGTTTCTGCCCAAAAGTGCTTTAAAATCAGCCACCTTTTTTCTTTCAACTCCGTCCTTCTCTCCTATGACGGGGCAAAAAATTTGTTCACACATATCAAGTATCTGCATTGACCTGCGTCCGATACTTCCGAAATCCAGCACGATAGTTTCAAAAAGATTTGCCGAAAGAATATCATTCATAAATTTTGTTAACTCATTGTCGGAAAGATAAAAAAGATCCTCATTGTATCTGGCAGGTAAAATGATATTCAAATCCTCAACCCGACTTATACATTCTCCAAGTTTTGCAAAGTCCAGATCTCCTGTCTTGTATTCATAGAATATATCAGACAAGTCTTTACTGTTTTCCTTTCTGAGTACCGAAAACACGGAGTCGTACTCATCAAATGAAATAAGTAGGGAGCTTGTATTTGTAGAACAAAAATAAGAATGAATTGCCACAGAAAGGCTTGATCTTCCGCACCGATTTATCGGTGAGTAAACGCCGTAGACTTTTGTATTATTGTGAACTGTGGTAAGCCCGAATGAATCATTCCTTGAAAAAAAGCCCAGCAACTCATCAACTATAGTATGTACACCACAGAATTTAAAAATTGAACAGAACAGCTTTGTCAAATCACTGTATTTTGATTCCACCATCGCGTCATCCGACAAAAGGATAACCGGAAGTCCGGTATCTATGCACTCGTCTACATTGTCAATATCCGTGATAAATGCCACCACATCCATCAAAGAAGTCTCGCTTTTGTACATTTGGAATGATGTGTAGGCGACCGCCTTGAACGGAATCCTGTCCTCCTTAGACAAAAAATCAGATAACTTTAAGGCAAAGCGTATATCCGTATCAATCACCGCTATAATATGCCTCATAAAACTCCTATAGAATTATTTAAAGAAAGGTCCCCAAAAACACAAACTTATATGTGTTCTAATCTCTAGGGTTTCATTGTAATAAAAAAGAGCATAAAAGTCAATGCTCTTTCTTGTATTTATTATATGCTTCTTATACAAACTTACTTGTACGTTTTGTATAAAAATTATTTTGTTCTTGGAATCTGCTCCACATCGTAGCTTCTGTTGTTTAATTTGTCTTTGATCTCCTTAGGCAGTGTAGATTTTCCTATACTTGACATGGCAAGTTCCACTACGGCCTTTGCATATTCCTTTTTATCACTTTCAATAGTTCCAAGCAACTTACCTTCCGCAATAGCGTCCAAAGCTTCCTTGGTACCGTCTATTCCTACCGCCTTTATTCCGGTTATATTGCCCTCTCGGCCTATAGCATCTATAGCTCCGAGTGCCATATCGTCATTGTTTGAAATTACAAGATCGATATTTTTGTACTCCTTCAGCCACTCCTCCATAAGTGCCGAACCTTGAGCCCTCTCCCAGTTTCCTATAGCTCCGTTTAACTTATTTATCGGAATATTGTTCTCCTGTAAGGTCTTTATCACCCACTCGGTTCTGACAAGTGAATCCTGGTGACTCGGCTCTCCTTCAAGAAGCACATAGTTTATCACACCGTCTCCGTCAATATCTATGCTGTGCGGATTTTTATTGTAGGCATCTATTATTATCTTTGCCTGCTCAATACCTGCCGACTTCGGACCTGCCCCGACATAGTAGATATTATCCGCTCTGTTCAAATCGTCATCTACAGGCTTTCTGTTAAAGAACACTATAGGAATACCTGCACCTACAGCAGTCTCAATCATATTTGAAGCCGCAAATCTGTCCACCACATTTATCAAAAGCACATCATAGTTGAGTGAGACAAATCTCTCCACCTGATGATTTTGTGTATTCTGATTGTCCTTGGCATCCACCACTTCAAGATTTATCTTGATATCATGTTCCTTCTCATACTCCTTTACATACTCTTCAATCTCCTGTCTGACATTTGAAATAAATGTATCGTCAAACCTGTAAAGACAAAGCCCCAACTTTATAACATTTTTCTTGGGCGTCTTAGTGCAACCCGTCATAAAAGCAGCGCTTATCACAACGCTCACAACCAAAACCAATGCAATAATATTATTATATTTCCTCTTCATTTTACTCCCATATGCTTACTCTACAGGAAAAAGCTGTTTTACTATATCTTCATCCTTCAAACTTTCCTTATCAAGCAATATATTTTTCATATCGACATTTGATGTATAACCTGTCTTTTTAAGGTCCGCCATCAGCATCTCTACAGCCAAATATGCCTCATCATACTCATTCAATGTGGAAAGCGCATCAATATTTCCGTCATCCAGCTTATTTACAAACAATGTGGTTGCTCCAATACAATAAAACCCTTTTATATGCTCATTGTATACACTGCTTCCGCCAATTATTTTACATAGATTATCACTGCTGTGTTTATCAAGTGAGAATATATATGCACTCTTTTTGCTGTGTACCAAATCTTCAATAGCAGTACGAAACTCTCTCTCATCTCCCTCTATAAATACAGTATGTGCATCCTTTGATTTTAAAAACCCTATTTCAGACTTCACTCCCGCAGACTCGATATTATTATAAAACACATAGATCGGAGAAGAACCGTCATAGTTTTTTGCAAATTTATTATAAAGTCCTGTAATCATATCCACATAGTCAATATTTATAGTCCTCCTTGATGTGACTATATTTGCACTTGAGCCGCCAATTTTCTTTGTATCAAATACATCCGCATCCTTTGACTTTATTACCACCATAGCTACCTTTGTCATATCCTGCTTCAGATCATCTTTTGCAAGCACTATTATCCCGTTTGTACCGTTATCTTCTTCAGACTCTATCAGCTCTTTTTGACTTGCACTGCCGAGTGTGAGCAGGTTTATATCAATGTTATATCTCTTGGCGGCATCATCCACACCCTTTTTCAGATTGGCATACTCGCCCTCATTCTCACTGTCAAGAATAAGCGAAACCTGATACACCTTAGGCGAGTTTTCTTTAAGTATAAGATCGGTCTGTGACAGTATAAAAAGTAAGACTATTGAGAAGAACCATGCTGTCCAAATATATATCTTATTTATCTTCATTTTTCTCTCCGTAAACTATAGCAGGCAGGTGAATAGTAATTTTGGTTCCTTCATCAGGCTCGGACTCTACAAAGAGTCCGTATTCAGCACCGAAGTACAACTTTATTCTCTCATTCACATTCTTGACTCCTATACCCGAGCCTCTCTTACTCGGCACAATATCCTTACTTAAAAGTGTAGCTACCACATCCTCACTCATACCCAGTCCGTTGTCGGTTATTGTAAAATAAAGCTCATCGTTTTCTTTGAACACTCTTACATCTATTTCACCGTCACCGTCCATAAACTCCATACCGTGGTATATTGCATTCTCTACAAGAGGCTGTAACATAAGCTTAAGTGACGAATACTCCGATACATCATCGTCCACTTCGATACTGTATTCAAATCTGTTTTTGAAACGCATACTCTGTATCATAAGATAGTTTCTTACATGCTCCACTTCATCTCTTACAGTGATGATATTTTTACCCTTGCTCAGTGATATTCTGAAAAATTTTGCAAGTGCGGTCACAATGCTCACCGCTTTATCCGGCTTCTCATTCTCAATCATCCACACTATTATATCCAAAGTGTTATAAAGAAAATGCGGGTTTATCTGAGACTGCAAAGTATCAAACTCGCTTTTTCTTTTGGCATTGTGTTCCGCCACCAGATCCGACATCAAGACCTTTATCCTGCTTAACATATTCCTTATGGAATTGCCCAGATGCTGCACCTCATACGAGCCGCTTGGCAATATCTCCACATCCAGATTGCCGCTTTCTATCTCTCTAACACTGTTATCAAGACGGCTTATAGGATTTGATATTCTGTTTGAAATATAGGCATTTACCATTGCCAGTAAGAATAGAAATAAATCCGCCACAAACAGTACAAAGAGTCGAAACTTCATACTGTCCACATTGATTGCCGCGCTTCCTGTTACTCCCACAAGCTTCCAACCTGTATATCCTATAGTCCTTACATTGACTGTGAGCTTCTTTCCGCCTATATTCTCAACGCTGATACCGTCTTTTAAACCTGCCGCATACTTGTTGTTTTCAGTAAAGCGACCCGCATATATCTCATTTTGTCTCGGATGCCAGATAATATCTCCCTTATCATTTATCAGATAGATATAGCCGCCGTTTCCGAGATTTACATTGGAGAACAGCTCTTCAAAGAACATATAGTTTAAGTTTATAAGCAATACCGCCTGTGTCGCCTTGCCCTCGCTTGTCACCTCCACGGCTCTTGACATCGACATTACCCATGAATAACTGTTTTCATTTTGGTCAAAAAGATTTCTGATATGCGGCATTGAAAAATAAATATATTCACTCTCCGCCATACTCTTTTTAAAAAAATCTCTTTCAGACACATTGATTCCGTCCTTAAGTCTAAGCGCAGGCATAGACTCTATCAGGGTGCCGTCTCCGGCTATCAAAGCGATATCGTCAATCATATTGTCATTGTTGACATATAGGAGATTCATACCGTTTTTTATATCGTCACCGGATATATCCGTGTTCTTGATTACATTGTAGTAGATGGAATCCGAAATCTTCATAACATTTCTAAGATATGAATCTATGGACTCACCCACCTGACCTATTATGCCTGCATTCTCCTCAATGATTGTCTCATTAAGACTGTCCGTGAACCTTTGAAACATTATAAGGCTTATCAGCGCTATGGCTACAATAGCCGTCACTGTAAAGTATATAAAGATGGAGCTTCTGATACTAAGGTTTTTATTACTGAATTTTTTTATAATTAGTCTCTTATCCATATCAGCCTTGCTGCCTGTATTTTGACGGCGATACGCCGTACTTTTTCTTGAATACATAGCTGAAATAGTTCTGGTCGGCATATCCTACTTTTTCAGCTATAATATAGGTCTTTTCATCGGTAGTCTTTAAAAGCTCCACAGCCTTTTGCAATCTCAAATTGGTAAGAAAGTTTACATAGGATATACCCATTTCTTTTTTAAAGTTTGTGGAAAATCTTGCAACAGATACATGAAGGTACTTGCAAAGTTTTTCCAATGAAAGCTCTATATCCGCATAATTTTCTTCAATATAATTTTTTGCCTCGTCAAGCACTTTCTTTGATGTGGTAACTCTGTCCTCTCTTATCCTGTGTGCTATATTTATACTGGCCTCAAGCAGCCACTCTCTGAAACCTCCCGTATCCTTTATCTTATCAAGGAGGTCTATATAGTCTGTAGCCGTCTTTGTAAGTACGGAAAGTTCAAGTCCGTAGTCTTGCACCATACTGATAATAACATTTATTACATTTATCATATATGACTGGTACTGACTTGAATGTGCCTTGGACTCCTTAAGCTTTGAGAAAATTTTTTCCACATAGTCGATTATATTCTCATCACTTCCGAACTTAAGTATATTTATATATTCCTTGGCCTCTATGTCCTCAAACCTGAGTCTTAAAGCCTCAACAGGTTGCATATCCTTTATATATATGACTTCTCCCGTGCCCACAATACCTCTGTACCCAAGTGCTTCCTTTGCAAGAGTATATGACTGATGCAACTTTGTAATATCATCCACACTGATTCCGAGTCCGATAGTCAGATTCACTCCTATTACTCTTATAACATCCTTTATAGCCTCCGAGAGTACGGACATTATATAGTTTTTTGACATCTTATCGGGCAGTCCTACTATTACCGCTATACTTGACTCGGAGTACATGGAAAATACTTCCGCCTGTAACATGTTTTCAAGGTTTTCCATCAAGTTGACCTTTACAGATATCGGAATCAGCTCCTTATTAACTATTGCACTGTCTGTATCATCTATATGAACGGTAGCCACAATGTATTTGCCCACGTCTTTCAGATTTATATCATACTCGGCAAGTGCATAGTCGATCTCGCTCTTGCCGATATTTCCATGTATCAGTCCGTTCAAAAACTGCTCTCTGAGTATAGGAATACTTGCAAGATAGCTGCTCTTAAGCTTTTCAATATCTCTTTTTTTGTACAGCTCGTCATCCAAAGTCTTATGTACTTTCCTGAGTATCTCTGTCAGCTCTACTGCGGATACGGGCTTTAATACATATTCTATTACGCCCATCTTTATAGCTTCTTTGGCATAGTCAAAGTCGTCAAAGCCTGAGAATATAATGGACTTTATAAGCGGATATCTTATATTTATTTCTTTTATCAGCTCAAGCCCGTCCATATAGGGCATTCTTATATCTGTAAATACAAGGTCGGGGTTCAGATTTTCTATCTTTTCAAGTGCCTCCACTCCGTTTTCGGCATCTCCGACCACCAAAAATCCTTCTTCTTCCCAGTTTATCTTCTTTATGATACTCTTTCTGACTTCTTCCTCGTCATCCACAAGCAGTATCTTATAATGCTCCTTCATATCAGAGTTCCAATACTATTGTAAAAGGTCCGTCGTTTTCAAGCGATACCTTCATATCCGCACCGAAGACTCCGCATTCCGTATGTATATCGGACTTCTTTCCAAGTTCCACCATATATTCATAAAGTCTCTTTGCTTCATCAGGTGATCCCGCTCCTATAAAGCTCGGTCTGTTGCCCTCTTTACAGTTTGCAAGCAGAGTAAACTGTGATACCAAAAGCAGTTCTCCGCCTACATCTCTTAACGATAAATTGGTTTTGCCGTTTTCATCTTCAAATATTCTAAGCTTTAACAACTTGTTAAAGTATTTTCCCACAACCTTCTCATCATCATCTGCGGCTACTCCGACAAACACCAAAAGCCCTTTATTTATCTTTCCTACTTCTTTTCCTTCTATCTTTACATCCGCACGGTTTACTCTTTGTATTACTAATTTCATATTCCTCCTAAAATGACCTTATATCATCGTCTTCTTTGTTTATTTCAATGGACATTATCTTTACAAAATATCCTCCGTCACCTACAGGTACTTTTACCCTGTCTCCTTTTTTCTTGCCGACTATGGCCTTACCTATAGGAGACTCTATGCTGAGTCTGCCCTCAAGCGAATCACCTCTTATAGATGTAACTATTTTGAATTTTTCACTTTCATCATCGTCTTCAAAGTAAAGTTCAACTTCCTTACCTATTCCGACCTCGTCATCATTTGTCTTATCTTCGTATACATGACAAAACCTGAGCATTCTCTCCAAATAGTTGATTCTGCTTTCATTTTTGTTTTTCTCTCTCTTGGCTGCATAGTATTCAAAGTTTTCAGATAAGTCGCCCTGTGCTCTGGCTTCCTTCACCGCCTCTATAAGTTGCGGTCTGAGCACAAGCTTTCTCTCTTCAATCTCAGCCTCTATCTTTTTTATATCCTCTTTTGTAAGCGTCTCTGCCATAAACCCATCCGTAATATTTTTCTATAAAACAAAAGAGTAGTAAAAAACTACTCTTTTTTTAAACCCAAAGTGACGGCTTTGCTTATTGACGCCTAGCAGAGCTAGGTGGGTTACCTCACCCTGATATCTGTCTTCTACCTATAGCAGCACGACATCCAAACAGAGCTCTTTGGAATCCCATAAATCATAATGTAGGTTCAAAATTGGCAAAGTTATCGCTCACCCCAGGATTTTTTATCTATACTCAGATTATAATACAAATTATAAATTTTTCAATATATTTGACACTGTATTTTGAATTTTCTTTAAATTATTTGAAATAAAAAAGACCGGAAGCCATACTTAAAGTAAAAAGGTATACAAACAGCCTGTCCGCATACCTTATATATTATTTATATGTCTCTTTTATAAGCCTATGTGGGATATACCAATCTGTCCTCTTTGATATCTTTCAGTACCTCATCAAGATACTTTGCAGCCACATACTTTGCCATAGGCAGGTTGATATCAAGGTAATTGCCGCAGTCCTTTGCACAGGCTCCGGGTACTTCACCTTCAAAGTCCTTGATAAATGTAAACATCTCCTTAAGAAGTGAAACTATATCCTTTGACTCGTAATCTCCGTTTAAGAGCAGATAAAAACCTGTCCTGCATCCCATCGGCCCGAAGTAGAGTATATTTTTTCCCCACTCCTTATGATTTCTAAGGAATGTGGCTCCAAGATGCTCTATTGCATGAAGCTCTGCAGTATTGATAACCGGCTCAAAGTTCGGTCTGGTCATTCTTATATCAAATGTCGTAACAACTCTGTCTCCGACCATATCTTTTCTTGATACATATACACCCGGTAAAAGCCTCAAGTGGTCTATTGTAAAACTTGTAATTTTCTCCATATAATCTCCAAACTATATATTTTCTACCTGTAGGTTTCTCATTGCATTGATTATGCAAAGTACGGTAACGCCCACATCTGCGAACACCGCTTCCCACATAGTACCAAAACCTATGGCTGCAAGCAATAAGAAAATCACCTTTACACCTATAGCAAATGCAATATTTTGCTTTGCGATACTCATTGTTCTCTTGGCTACCTTGATACCTCTCACCATATTGTCGAGGTTGTCATCCATTATCACCACATCTGCAGCCTCTATAGCCGCATCCGAACCTATACCGCCCATGGCAATACCTACATCTGCTCTTGCAAGTACCGGAGCGTCGTTGATACCGTCGCCCACATAGGCAAGAGTATTCTTTTCTGCAAGTATCTCTTCAAGCTTGTCCACCTTATCCTGTGGCAAAAGCTGTGCATATGCATAGTCAAGCCCAACTTCTCTTGCCACGATGTCTGCAACTTCTTTTGTATCTCCGGTAAGCATAACATTTTTTTGTATACCGATATTTTTAAGTGCGGCAAGACTTTCCTTGGCGCTCTCTTTTATCCTGTCGTTGATTACTATGGTTCCGAGGAACACATTGTTCCTTGCTACATATACTATAGTTCCGAAGTCGTCACATTTTTCAAACTCGATATTGTTTGATGTCATAAGCTTGTCGTTACCTACAAGCACCGTTTCACCGTCAAGTTTTATACTGATACCCTGACCTGCAACCTCGGTTAAATCACTAAGTCTTTCTGAGAGATTGCCGTCTGAGCCATCTTCTTTAAGCTCCTCATAAGCTTTTTTGATTGAAACCGCTATAGGATGTGATGAATATTCCTCAGCAAATGCCGCATTTTCAAGTAATTCCGCATCCGATACATTGTTCGGATAAATCTTTACCACCTCAAACACTCCTGCCGTAAGAGTACCTGTCTTGTCAAACACAAAGGTCTTTGCACCTGATAAAAGTTCAAGATAATTGCTTCCCTTTATCAGTACACCTATCTTTGATGACGCACCGATTCCGCTGAAGAAGCTGAGCGGTATTGCTATAACAAAGGCACATGGACAGGAAACAACCAAAAATGTCAAGGCTCTGTAAATCCAAGTGGTAAACCCTGTATCCGGGAATATAAAAGGCGGAATAATCGCAAGTGCCAATGCCGCAAAAACCACTATCGGAGTATATACACCGGCAAACTTTGATATGAAGTTCTCAGTCTTTGACTTCTTTGCCGCCGCATTCTCCACAAGATCAAGTATCTTACTTGCGGTAGACTCGCTAAACTCCTTTGTAACCTCAAGACTTAGCAGTCCGTCCTTATTTATACTTCCGCTGTATACATGGTCTCCTACATTCACACTTCTCGGAACCGACTCACCTGTAAGTGCGGAGGTATCAAGCATGGCTCTTCCCGATACCACAATACCGTCAAGCGGAATTATCTCTCCGGCCTTTATCTGTATCTTAGCCCCAATCTCCACATCATACGGATCCACGGTTTCCACGCTGCCGTCTTCTTTTATAAGATTGGCATAGTCGGGTCTGATATCCATCATATCTGATATTGACTTTCTGGATTTGTTGACTGCAAGTGACTGTAAAAACTCACCCACCATATAAAACAGCATAACTCCTACCGCCTCAGGGTACTCACCTATTATTATGGCACCTACAGTGGCAATAGTCATAAGGAAGTTTTCATCAAAGACCTTTCCTCTTTTTATATTGGAAAAAGCCTTCAACAAAACATCTTTTCCTACTATTATATATGCAACTATAAATACTGCAAAGCTGACCCAATTTGAATATTGAAAGCCAAGCTTTGAAATTATGATTGCAATGATATAGAACACCGCAGCCACAATTATTTTCCTTAACATCTTCTTTTGCTTATCGTTCATAATACCCTTCTATATGGTTAAGCTTTATGCTCTCTTTACTTCTACATCAGGTTGTTCAACCTTTATTATCTCCATAGCCTTCTCAATGATTTCATTCATCTTCTCAGCCTCGGCTTCCAATGTGCACTTTAATGTCATGAAGTTGATATTTGCACTTGTAATACCCTCAATAGCCGCAAGCTTTCTCTCAAGCTTTGCCGCACAGTCTGCACAATCTAAACCTTCCAACTTATAAACTCTTTTCATTTTCTTTCTCCTTTTTGATGTTCTTTACATATATGAGTTACATGTATGATACCTGTTTCAAATATCTCTTTTACATGTTCATCATCCAATGAATAATATACTTCTTTACCTTCTCTTCTGGCTCTTACCAACTTGGCTTTTTTTAATGTACTAAGCTGATGTGATACCGCCGACTTTGTCATACCCAATACTTCACAAATATCCAGTACACAAAGTTCGTGTACATTCAATGACCAAAGTATCTTTATCCTTGTGAGATCTCCAAATACCTTAAACAGCTTTGAAAGTGATTCAATTATCTCAGAGTCAAGCATATCGGTTTTTGCCTTACCTACCGCTTCTTCTCTATCCAAACTTTATACTCCTTTACCTCCTTTAGTTGAACATATGCTCAACTGTTATGTCACTATTATAGTTGAATATATGCTCAACTGTCAAGAGGAATTTAAAAATTCCCAAAAAATATAGGCCTTTATTAAGAACCTGAATCCTGAAATAAAAACCTATATATTTTAATATTACTTTGAGAATCTCTCAACCTGTGATCTCATAAGCTCCACATCGTCAAAGTAGTTTATTCTCATGGCCGCCTTAACTTCTGCAAGTGTATTTGCAGCTTCGTTTCTTGCTATTTCACAGTTTTTCTTTAACATATCATAGATAGCCGGTATATCCTTCTCAAACTCGGCTCTCTTCGCTCTGATAGGTGCCAAAGTATCTTCCATGACATTCGCTAAAAACTTCTTCACCTTCATATCTCCAAGACCGCCGCGAGTATAATGCTCTTTTAACTCGTCAAGTGACTTATACTCCGGTAAAAACTTTTCAAAATCCTCAGGCTTTGAGAAAGCTTCAAGATATGTAAATACGGTATTTCCTTCAAGATGTCCCGGGTCGCTTACCTTAATATGAAGCGGATCCGTATACATGGTCTTTATGGCTGCGGCTACAGTTTTCTCGTCGTCGGACAGATAGATACAGTTGCCAAGTGACTTACTCATCTTTGCTTTTCCGTCAGTACCCGGAAGTCTCTTTGCAGCCTCCTCACTTGGAATAAGCGCTTCAGGTTCAACCAAGGTATCACCGTATACCGAATTGAACTTTCTTACTATCTCTCTGGTCTGCTCAATCATAGGCAGCTGGTCTTCACCTACAGGCACTGTAGTAGCTTTAAAAGCTGTGATATCCGATGCCTGTGATATAGGATATGTGAAGAATCCTACCGGTATACTGTTTTCAAAATTTCTAATTCCGATCTCGGCCTTAACTGTAGGGTTTCTTTGAAGTCTTGAAACCGTAACAAGGTTCATATAGTAGAAGCTCAGCTCTGTAAGCTCAGGTACCATTGACTGTATAAAGATGGTTGACTTTTCAGGGTCAAGTCCGCAAGCCAGATAGTCAAGTACCACCTCTATAATATTCTGTCTTACCTTCTCAGGATTTTCCATATTGTCGGTAAGCGCCTGTGCATCCGCCACCATTATAAAAATCTTTTTGAACTCTCCTGAATTTTGGAGTTCAACTCTTCTTTTCAGAGATCCTATATAATGTCCCACATGCAGCTTGCCTGTAGGACGGTCTCCTGTAAGTATTATCTTATCCATTTATTATTTCTCCTTTATCTCTAAGTAATGCCACCGTCAATCCGAAAAATATCCATAAAAGCGGTGTCACTACAGGTAAATTCAGGTTTACAACAGCCTGAGTGGCATAGCAGATAACTGCTATTGCAGATGCATACAGATACGGTAATGAAGAAGAATCTCTCAAATACATTACCTTGGTTCTAAGCGCCTTCACACTCGGCATTATAAGTCCCAATATATATGCAACAGTTGCTATAGGTCCCAGTGTAAACAAAAACTGTATGTATTCATTGTGAGTCGCATCAAAAATCTGTCCTGTAACCGACTGCATCTCTTCATTCCTAAGAAGACTTATATATATACCGAATGTATCCGGACCGCTTCCTACAATCTTATGTAAAAGCGGAAACTTCATATACTCCTCGATGGCCGCTCTCCAAATATAACCTCTGAATGTACCCCAAGAGTCATTGAATATAAAATAGTTTGCAAGTGAACCGTATTTGGCGGTAGCCTCGGCTACATTTGAATTTATCTTTACACCTAAGAATATCAGTCCTAAAAATACTATAACAATTATGCCCAACCATATATATCTGAGTGTCTTTAAAAGCGCTTCATTATCTTTAGCATTTTTCTTATTCTTATAAGCGACAAAGTACATTGAAATCACTGCTATAAGAAGCAATACTATCACAAGATCCAGATATTTGAAATCGCTGATAAAATCATAAAGACCTGAGATTCCAAGCACCTTATCTGAATATACTGTATTGATAAGCTTTATTATTCTTATTCCCAGCAGGTAGGTAAATATTGTAAGTACAAATCTTCTTACCCCCTCCATACTTCTGAAAGCTACAAAAGGCATAAGCCCGAAGAATGCAGCCAGTGTAAGATAACCGTTATCTGATGTACCCATTGCAAGTGCAATAAAGTTCATCAGCATTATCAAGTAGTAAAATACAAGCTTGCCTATAGACTCACCTTTATTCTTACCGTTATCAAGAGGTGATGTGATAAACAAAGTTCCGGATATCGCTATGTAAAATGCCAAAACAGCCGTATATGTATTTATATTTCCGATTGTCGATGTAAATATCGGCCACTGTGCGGCATCTATATTCTCCTTAAACTGAAGTATATCCATATTGAAGTAATCTGTATATCCGAACAGACATATCGGAATACTTATCGCAAGAAATACTGTAAAATATACCTTACTGAATGAGAAGAGTCTGCTTAATATAAAATATATGGCGACATACAGTGATATAAGGAAAAGTCCCGAGTATCTACCGTTTTCTCCCGTTACAGCCTGTCTTATAAACTGCCCTGCAAATAATGTGGACAGTACGGTCATAACCATAAATACCGTTATACATATATCCCATATATCAAACTCTTCTTTAAACCAAGCCGAAAAACCCTTTGAATGCAGCTTATCAAAAAAGTTCTTAAAGCCGCCGCCAAATCCGCTTATCACTATCAGCGCAAGTATCATAAGGACGGTCAGTATCACTACCGTATAGAACTTTGTCTGTAGTATATCATAATAATAATAATTGTAGACCAAAGGGAAGATGGTAAACATGGCAAGCAGCCAAAGTCCAACTATCACATTTGATGCGTTAAGTAATTTTCTCTTAGAATTCATATATCCTCCACACCTACAGCATAAGGAATACAGCTATAGGATTTAGTCTTGATAAAAATACTAAAAACGGACTGCACTCTATCATTGCCGAAAGGCTTGCTCCCATCTTGGTGGTCGAAAACGCGATAATAAAGATACAGACAATCCAATATATTATCAGTCCCGTAGCAAATCCCGCTATTGCACCGAATATCTGGTTGAGTCCTCCAAGTACCGGCAGTCTTGTAAGAAGCCTGTTCCCCTTAAAAAGTATCCCAAGTACCAGCCATACGAATATGAACGATCCTGCAAAACTTATTGCATTTACAGTCATCTGTGTGACATAGCTTGCTATATAGTCTGAAAATGTATATACGCCCAGCTTTTCATAGAATTTTCTGTCATCGTTTTTCTTCAAAACATCCTTCACCTTTGTAGGTACATTGAGCTTATCTATCGCCATACTCCTGCCCATATCGGACTCGGTATCTCCCTGCATATTTTGAAGTCCTATCTTTTCATAGATTGTAGTCAAAACAAATTGATTTATCTTAGTATTTTCCTGTAACTGATTTCTTATATATGGATTTACTACATTCAGAGCAATCACACTTGATAACAGCGCCAAGAGGCCTATTGAAAGTTTCAACAGTCCTCTTTGGTATCCGCGCACTATCATCAGAAGTAAGAAGAAAAACACCGATACTTCCAAAAAACTAAAACACATTATATTTTAAAATGCTCCTCTCTCAGTATCAATCTGCCTTCCTTGTCATACTTAGGCTTGAATATCGACTTGAATATTCCGGCCTTTTCCGCCATATCGGCAGCGTGGTCAATTAAGCTTCTGGAATTTTTCTTATTTAGCGGTGTGCCGTCTTCAAGCATATAGTCGGCTCTTTCTTCTATAGCTTCCATCGTCTTACCTTCAAGCACACATTCAATCTCTTTTATATAGTCGGCAGCATATAAAATAAACTCGTTTAATGCCATCGGCCTGTTATCAGGTGTTATTATCTGAACTTCAGGTATAGACTCATCCGTATAGTTGACTTCTTCCTCATCCGGCTCTTTGTCAGGTGCTTTTACCTTCTCAGGCTTTGCTGCGTTATATTCTGCAACAGGCTCTCTTACCATACTTACCTTACTCGACTGTGATTCATCTACAATATTTTCATTATCCTCATCTGCGTTATTGTCTTCCTGTTCCTCGCTGCTGCTTGGATTATAGAGCTTTATTGACTCTGACTCCTTAATTTCGGATATTTCAAATTTTAAGCTGTCATCTCCGTATATCTTTCTTAAGATTTCTTCCACACTGTCAAAATCAGACTTCTTTGCAGGCTCACTTTCCTTGCTCTCAGCCGCCTCAGTATTTGCAGTTGCAACTTCTTCGGTAGCGTTCTTAGGCTTTTCGCTCTCTCTTTCCTTGATTACAATATTTGCAACTATGTTCTTTTTCTTTACAGGAACTTCTTCCTCTCTGAGAACAAGACTCATACCGTAAAGCAAATCATTTGATGCAAGCAGCATCTCTATTCCCTCAATGGTGTCTGAGAATACCACTGTCTCCTTGCCGTCTTTTATAAAATCTATAAGTTCCGCAATGGTTTTGTCGTCAAGTTCTCCGGCCTCCACTATGATAAGGTCCTTGCCCTTTATCTTTTCATATGAGTTTTTCACTCCTCTGGAGTTGAGACTTAAGGCACCGATTTTTAATACGGAACGCTTTATCTTGGTAAGTGTGTTCACTTCCTTCAAAACTTCAATAGCATTTTCAAGTGCCTTTTGTGCCGTTATTCCCTCAACGACTATTGAACCCGGTCTTCTCATCAAAAACTCCTTAGGTTCTCTTTGTTTCGGTGCTCTTGCCTTCATAACCTTACCATGTACCGACAAATCTGTTTCATTTTCATCCGGCACTTCCTCTACACTCTCTTCAATCACTACGGTTTCATCCCCTTTTTGCTCTTTAGGTTCTGCAATATTTTCCTTTATAACTCTCTTCACCTCTTTAGGCTCAGATTCGGCTAAAGGTTTTATACCTTCTATTTTGGCTACAGGCTTATCCGTAGGCTCATTATGCGTCTCTACATCCTGTGTCTCTACATCATTGCTGCCTTCATCCACAATATTATCGTCTACTTCTTCTACAGTAACGGTAGGCTCTTCCACATCTTCTACAATTTCGGTAATCTCAGGCTCTACAATTATCTCACTTGGAGTCTCTCCTCTTTTCACCTTTGTGACAAAAGTTCTCTCCTCCTTGGTGTAGTATACTTCTTCATCATCAATCACTTCCATCTTGGATTCGCTCTTTACACTGCTTTGTACTACATCTTTTTGCTCTTTTCTCTGTGCAATGACACCTGAAACCGTAGGAACTCCGGTCTCCACTTCCTCATCAAAGTAGCTGTTTATCAAATCGTCATTGTCAAATATCGGAGCCTTCTTTTCAGGCACATAGTTTTCCAAAACCTTTGTAGAAGCGGTCTGTGTAACGGTTATATTTTGCTGAGGTTCTTTATTATCCGAATCATCCTCGGTACCGTTCTCTTTTATCCCTGCTTCATTACTTTCAGGTATATCTTTTGAAGCTTCCTTTTCCTGACCGATACTGCTTAGAGTAGGAACATCTTCAAAGTCATCCTCATATTCAACCTCGGCTCTTTCCATAGAGTCGTTCACATTAGGATAAATCTTTTCCGCATCGTCACTTATCAGTATATTAGGCTCAATCTCCATATCCTCATGTTCAGCTCTGCTTATATGAGTCTTAGGCAATCCCATACTGTCAAAGTGATTGCTTATTCTTGATTTTCTTCTTTCAGCCATAACAGGCGGAGCGACGAATCTGCTGTGCTTTACCCTCTCAACTTTTTCCATTCTGGCTCTTACTTCTTCATCTATTTCTTCCATTGATGAAGCGTTCTTATTCCTGCTCATCTCGTCCAGATTGGCTTTTGCAATGGCTATACTTCTCTTTAACTCTAATTCAAATTCCGGGTTCACACTCTCCCCCTTAAATGTAGTCTCTGATATCCTGGTTTCATTTACTCCCGTATTCCTCGGAAAAAGTTCCGTACTTATAGGAGCACTGTCACTTACATCCGTCTTTTCATTGCCGAGGCTTATAGTAGTCTTTTTGTTTTCCCTCGGTTTATATGCGCTCATATCATCAAGATTCAGACTCGGATAATTTTCTCTGTCTCCGCTCTCATATTTTTCCGCAAGAGTATTGAGTCTTTCCTCGTAATATTCCTTATTTTCCACCATATCAAGCTGTTTTGAGCTTAGAGGGCAACCTGTAGACTCCTTAAGCTCTGCAGCCTTATCTACATACTCACCGACACTAAACAGAAGCATTATCTCATCACAGGTCTTAATACAGTCTTCTATTCTGCCTGCCTTTGCATACAGCTGTGCAAGTTCAAACTTCCACTCCTCATCCATCTTTTCAATATCGTTATACTTTTCAAGAATTCTTATCTTCTTGTCAATACCCTCGCCCTTTGCATTTGCAATATGGTATTCCATCAGATATTTTCTACTGTCTTGAGGCGATATTTCCGTGTACTCCTTGTAATACTCCTGCGCCTCTGAAATATCTCCCTCTTTTATTGCAAGCATTGCAAGTTTATATAAAACTCTCTTACCTACCGGTGCCCTGTCATAGGACAAAAGCAGTATTTCTCGGGCTTCCTTGTATTCATTATTTTTTTCATAGACCTCGGAAACCATTGCCAACAAATCTGCTTTATGGACTCTTCTCCAGTCAATTGTATCGGTGATTCTCATAGCGGCCTTATAATCTCCGCTTTTCACCAATTTGTTCAATTGTTCAACCTTTAAATTAAATTCATATTTATCCATGCTTGCCAAACCTCAAGATTATAATTTTGAACACACTCTTAGAGTGCCCTTCTTCCCTCAAGTGCCCTCAAAAGAGTCACTTCATCAATATATTCCAAATCCCCGCCTACAGGGACTCCGCTTGCTATCCTACTCACCTCTATACCTGTGGGTTTTATAAGTTTCGCTATATACATTGCTGTAGTCTCTCCCTCAAGCGTAGAATTTGTGGCAATAATGACTTCATTCACATCGCCCTCAAGTCTTTTTATAAGTTCTTTTAACTTTATATCCGCCGGACCTATTCCCAGCATCGGTGATATCGCACCGTGCAGAACATGGTACACACCGTTATATTTTCCCGTCTTTTCATATGCCGCCAAATCTCTTGTGTTTTCCACGACCATTATGGTCTTATGATCTCTTCTCTCATTGGCACATATCGGACATATATCCCCGTCCGTTAAGGTACAACATTCCTTGCAATAATGCACATTGCCCTTTGCGTCCCTTATCGCATCGGACAATGAGTTTACCTGCTCACTTGACATTCCTATTATGTGAAAAGCAAGCCTTTGTGCGGACTTTGCTCCTACACCCGGTAGCTTGGAAAGTTCCTCTATAAGCTTGCTGATATGACTGCTATAATAATCCATTAGAACGGCAGCTTCCCTGCTCCGCCTGCGATGCCGCCCATAAGCGCAGAATGTTCTTCTTCCATCTTTCTGAGAGCCTCATTTGTAGCCGCCATTATCAAATCTTCCAACATCTCCACATCGTCAGGGTCTACAACCTCTTTGTCGATAGAAACCTTGGTAACTTCTTTCTTACCTGAGATAGTGATACTTACCGCACCGCCTCCGGCACTTGCACTAAACTCCTTGCTCTCAAAAGCCGCACTTTGCTCTTCCATCTGCTTTTGCATCTTCTGAGCCTGCTTCATCAACTGATTTATATTTCCCGGCATCATACCTCCACCGAAACCTCCACGCTTTGCCATAAAATTCTCCTTACTGTTCTATGATAATATCTGTATTGATAACAGATTTTATCTCATCTATTGAAACATATCTTGTATTTCTTACAACCTTATTTTCCCTTAAAGAGACTTCGATTGCAATATCTTTTCCATATTTTTCACTCAAATATGCGTGTAAATCAGATATGGTCCTCTCGGTATTTCCCATATCATAGTACATCTTATTGTAAAAAACCACATTGATACCGCCTGTCTTAATCGGCTCCACATCGGCTTCCTTATACACACTGCCGGCCTTGCCGCCTATATGCTCCACTATGCTGTTCCAGTCTTTTTTTATAGTCATAAAATCATCATAAGTGGCCTTGGGAAGTTCTATAACTTCTTCATTTTCATGTTTCGGGACTTCAGGGGTATCGCTGTTTTGTATTACCGTACCTGTTCTTATCCCTGATTCAAGCTTTGACAATCTCTCAAGCACGCTCTCAAGGTTTTCTTCCATCTGCGGTGTCATAAGTCTTATAAACTCAAGTTCGGCCACAACTCTTTTTTGAGTGGCACTCTTTAGCTTGTTTGACAACTCCGACAGGTTTCTAATATAACGCATAAGTGTCTCTTTGGAAACAGCACTTGCCTTTTCTTTTAAATTTTGTAAGTTTTGCTGTGACATATCCACAAGCGTACTGTCACTTTGAGTGGACTTAAGTATCAATATATTTCTGAGGTACCATAAAAAATCCGTTACAAACTGTCCTATCTCCTTACCGTCTATTACGGCATCATTTAGGATATTCAAAACATCTATGGTATTACCTGTCATAATCCCGTCCAGGAGACTATTGAATATACTTATATCCGAAGCCCCCAGTATATCAAGTACCGCATCAAAGGTTATCTTCTCATTTTGTAAGAATGAAATACACTCGTCCAAAAGACTGAGCGCATCTCTCATCGCCCCGTCGGCAGCCTTCGCGATATAGTCAACCGCTCTGTCTTCTATATCGACTCCCTCGAACTTACAAAGCTCCTTAAGTCTCTGTGATATAGTGTCCATACTTATTCGCTTGAAGTCATATCTTTGACATCTTGACAGCACAGTTATAGGTATCTTATGTACCTCTGTGGTTGCCAGAATAAATATAACATATTGCGGCGGTTCTTCAAGAGTTTTCAAAAGTGCATTGAACGCTCCGCTTGAGAGCATATGCACCTCATCTATAATGAAGACCTTATACCTGCCGAAAGTCGGCGGATACTGCACCTGCTCTTTGATATCTCTTATATTGTCCACACCGTTATTGGATGCCGCATCTATCTCCACAACATTGATAGAGGTCTCACTAAGTATTGATTTACAGGTAGGACATTCATTGCACGGCCCGGCCTCTGTAGGATGCTCACAGTTTAGCGCCCTTGCCATTATCTTTGCGATACTGGTTTTACCGGTACCTCTTGTACCGCAGAAAAGATACGCATGTGATATCCTTCCGGTTTTCAATTGGTTTTTTAATGTCTTTGTTATCGCTTCCTGACCTACTACCTCATCAAAATTTGAAGGTCGAAACTTCCTATATAATGCTGTATAAGCCATTTGCTTCCTTTCTACTTATCACCAAAGCTTATTCCGACAAGCCTTGCTTCATTTACAAGTGAAGACTCCGGATCCACATATTTCAACTTACCTGCCGACTCGCTCAGTGATATATCCGTGACCTCGGTACCTTTAAGTACCACGAGTCTGCCGTACTGCTTGTTTAATATAAGCTTTGCTCCGTGTGCTCCGAGTCTGGTAGCCAACGCCCTGTCGTAAGGGTTTGGAGCTCCGCCCCTTTGTGTATGTCCCGGAACCGTCACTCTGACCTCCACCCCTGTCTCCTGACTTAGGATATCACCTATTTCATAGCTGATAGACGGATATCTGTCCGCATTCTTTAATCTTTTCTTTTTAAGTTCCTTCTTTGAAAGAGCCGCATCTTCTTTTGAGATTGCTCCCTCGGCTACTGCAAGTATTGTAAATCTCTTGCCTTCGGCCTCTCTAAGTTTTATGGCATCCGCAATCTTTTTGATATCATAAGGTATCTCAGGTATCAGTATAATATCCGCACCGCCTGCAAGTCCTGCATAAAGTGTAAGCCAACCTACCTTATGTCCCATTACTTCCACAATAAACACTCTGCTGTGTGAAGCCGCTGTGGTATGTATACAGTCGATAGCATTGGTAGCTATATCCACCGCACTTTGAAAACCGAAGGTCATATCCGTACCGTACAGATCATTGTCTATGGTCTTTGGCAGTCCGATAACATTCAGTCCCTCTTCACTTAAAAGATTGGCCGTCTTTTGTGAACCGTTACCTCCGAGTACTACAAGACAATCAAGTTTCAGCTTCTTATAAGTAGACTTCATTGCCTCCACCTTATCCATGCCGTTTTCATCAGGCTCTCTCATAAGTTTGAAAGGCTGACGGCTGGTTCCAAGCATAGTACCTCCTGTGGTCAATATACCTGAAAAATCCGAGGGCTTCATCACCCTGTACTCTTCATACATCAGTCCTCTGTATCCGTTCAGAAAACCTGTTATCTCCACTTCTTTATCAGATTTGTATAGACTCTTTGCCACACCGCGCATTGTTGCGTTCAGTGCCTGACAATCTCCACCACTTGTTAGCATACCAACTCTTAGCATATATAACTCCTTTTGCACAAAGTCGAAACAAAATTACTGCCTCAAAATTTAAGCATTGTATTTAATTATAACCTAATTTTATTCATTATACAACAAAAAAAGCCCTTCCCAATAGCTCACTGTCTATCAAGTAGGACCTTCACTGCGCCTTCAGGGACTCGAACCCTGGACAAATAGATTAAGAGTCTACTGCTCTAC
>NZ_DBHIEQ010000017.1:0-60245 GCF_057250505.1 Lachnoanaerobaculum sp.
TAAACAGGACATTTTCGTTTGGGGTATATTAGGACTTTATCATATACGGCTTATATAAATATAAAACTTGTTATCAAATTTACTTGAAAAATGATAAAAAAAGTTGTAATATGATAACGAGTTTCAAATTAGACTATCCGAGTAGGGTAGCAATGTTGGAGGTGTGATTTGACAAAGGCTCAGTATAAAACCAAACAATTGTTGGAAATAGAGGATTTCCTGAAGGAAAATGCGAACAAGCATGTCACCGTGAATGATATTATTCTTTTTTTCAAAGAGCAGGGAAAGAATATCGGGAAAGCCACTGTTTACAGACATTTGGAAAGAATGGTAAGTGACGGATCTGTACATAAATATATGCTTGATGCGGGAGACAGTGCGTGCTTTGAGTATATTGAAGATGAGGACTTGCATCCGGTTTGCTTTCACTGTAAATGTGAGAAATGCGGTAAACTCATTCACTTGGAGTGTACTGAATTGTCCCTAATTGGAGACCATCTGAGAGAGGAACACGGCTTTGATATAGACCACACCAGAACAGTTTTTTATGGAACTTGTAATGAATGTAGAAAAGAGGGTAATCTATGAAAAGGTTTATTGGAATAGGACTTGGTATCCTTATGGTCATGATGACACTTCTCGGCTGTGCAAAAAAAGAGGATACGGCTGCAAGTGCGGGAAAAGAAGGTAAGAAAATCAGCATTGTTACCACTATCTTTCCGGCATATGACTGGGTAAAGCAGGTGGTAGGAGATAATAAGAATGTGGATATTACCTTCCTTATAGATAAGGGAGTGGATTTACACAGTTATCAGGCATCTGCACAGGATATTGCAAAAATCACAGACAGCGACCTGTTCGTATATGTAGGCGGAGAGTCTGACGGATGGGCTGAGGATATTGTGAAGGAAAATCCTAATCTAAAATATATCAGTATGGTAGACAGTATCGGTAAAGCTGCATTAGAAGAAGAACTTGTAGAGGGTATGCAAGAGGAACAAGGTGAAGAAGAGGGTGAAGAGTGCGCTATCGATGAGCACGTTTGGCTTTCATTGGCAAATGCCAAGACTATAGTGGGGGCTATAGAAGCCAAGTTGTCGGAGATAGATCCTGATAATAAGAGCAGCTATGAAAAGAATGCAAATGATTATATTGCAAAGCTTGATGCGCTTGACAAAGAGTATCAGGATGCCCTTTCAAATGTTCAGGATAAGACAATCCTTGTGGGAGACAGATTCCCGTTCAGATATCTTGTAAATGAGTATGGAATAAAGTATTATGCCGCATTTAAAGGATGTGATGCAAACAGTGAGGCGTCATTTGAAACAGTCAAATTCTTGGCAAACAAGATGGATGAGTTAAAGCTTACAAAGATATTTATAATTGACGGTTCAAAAGGTGACCTTGCAAAGACAATAGTGGAAAACACAAAGGATAAGAATGCAAAGGTTTTAGTACTTGACTCTATGCAGTCAACAAAGAGTAGTGATAATGCCGACTACCTCGATATAATGAAAAAGAATTTGGAAGTACTCAAAGAGGCATTATAGACTGGAGATTTATGATAAAATGTGAAAATCTGTCACTTGGATATGACGGAAAGGCTATAGTAGAGAATCTGAACTTTGAGATAAAAGACGGAGATTATCTATGCATTATAGGGGAGAACGGTGTGGGAAAGTCTACATTGATAAAGACGCTTTTAAAACTTATAAAGCCTATATCCGGAGAGGTTATATATAATGAGAATCTTGTGCCGACAGAAATAGGATACCTTTCACAGCAACAGCAGCTTATGAAGGATTTTCCGGCATCTGTCTTTGAAATAGTAATCTCGGGATGTCAGTCAAAAGTGGGGATTAGACCATTTTATAATAAAAAAGAAAGGATGGCCGCAAGGCAAAGGATAGAAGGGCTGGGACTTCTTAATCTTATGAAAAGAAGCTTCAGTGAACTCTCCGGCGGTCAGCAGCAAAGAGTTCTTTTAGCCAGAGCATTGATGGCAGGTCAGAGGCTCATGATACTTGATGAGCCTGTGACCGGTCTTGACCCGCATGCAAGTCAAAATATGTATGATATTATCAACGGGCTTAACAAAGACGGAATGACCGTAGTCATGATATCACATGATGTGGACGAGGCACTTGAGTATGCAACAAATGTGTTATATATCGGAAAGCAGATATTTTTTGGAGATACAGCCGAGTATAAAAGGAGTGTGGGAATACAATGAAAGAAATCAGCTTATATTTTAGTTATCCTTTTGTACGCTATGCGATAATTGTAGGAATACTTATAGCACTTTGCTCTTCACTTCTTGGAGTTATCCTGGTTTTGAAGAGATTTTCATTTATAGGAGACGGACTTTCTCATGTAGCTTTCGGTGCGGTATCTGTGGCTACAGTGTTTAATCTTACCGACAATATGATACTCGTACTGCCGGTAACAATTATTGCCGCAATTATCCTTTTGAAGGGCGGTACAGGCGGCAAGATAAAAGGTGACGCCTCTATAGCTATGATGTCGGTAGGAGCGTTGGCCTTCGGCTATTTGGCGATGAATGTATTCTCAAGCGGAGCAAATCTGGCAGGAGATGTATGTACCACTCTTTTCGGTTCCACCTCAATACTTACATTGACCAAGGAAAAGGTAATGCTTTGTATTATACTT
This sequence comes from Lachnoanaerobaculum sp., assembly GCF_057250505.1. NCBI lineage: Bacteria > Bacillati > Bacillota > Clostridia > Lachnospirales > Lachnospiraceae > Lachnoanaerobaculum > Lachnoanaerobaculum sp. The sequence goes on from NZ_DBHIEQ010000017.1 coordinate 2,671, forward strand.
TCGGTAGTTGTGATAGCTATATTTATACTGTTTTACAATAAAATATTTGCAGTAACGTTTGATGAAAATTTTGCTGTTGCAACAGGTATCAATACAAGAAAATACAATCTTTTGATAGCGATTGTCATTGCGGTAATTGTTGTACTTGCAATGAATCTGGTGGGATCATTGCTTATATCCGCACTTGTAGTATTCCCTGCACTTGCTTCTATGTGTGTGTTCAAAAGCTTTTTATCCGTAACAGTATCATCGGCAATATTTTCGGTGGTATGTACAAGTCTCGGACTTTTTATTTCAATACTTGCAGGTTCACCTGTAGGTGCAACTATTGTATGTATTGATATATTGGTATTCTTTGCATTTTATATAATAGGCAGAGTGAAGGGGTAGTTAGTACAGACTACCCTGTATTTATGCTTATATTTTATATTCTTTGTTATTTTTTTATCTTGATAATACTTTTGAATTAATGTAAAATCAAAGTCGAGTTTAGAAATAACAAACAACCGCAGTTATTTTCGGTTGCTTAAGATAGCATTTGATAGAAAAAGAGGTATATATGGATAAGAGACCGATAGTACTATGTATAATGGATGGTTTGGGTATAAGAAAAGGACATGATCACAATGCCGTGTTCGAGGCGAAGACTCCGAATCTTGATAGAATCGAGAAGGAATATCCTTTTGTAGAAGGTCAGGCAAGCGGACTTTATGTAGGTCTTCCTGACGGACAGATGGGCAATTCGGAAGTAGGTCATATGAATATGGGTGCCGGAAGGATTATATATCAGGAGTTGACCAGAATATCCAAAGCAATAGAGGATGGAGATTTCTATAAGAATAAGGGACTTTTGGCTGCTGTAGAGAATGTAAAGAAAAACAACAGTGCACTTCACCTTATGGGACTTGTTTCAAGCGGCGGTGTTCACAGCTATAACACTCATATCTACGGACTTTTGGAGCTTGCAAAGAGAAACGACATAAAGGAAGTTTATGTACATGCATTCCTTGACGGTAGAGATACACCTCCTACATCAGGTGAGGAGTTTGTAGCCAAGCTTGAAGAACAGATGAAAAAGATAGGTGTAGGTAAGGTTGCATCTGTGATGGGTCGTTTCTATGCAATGGACAGAGACAACCGTTGGGACAGAGTTGAAGCGGCTTACAATATAATGACAAAGGGCGGCAATGAAAAGGTAAGTGCCACAGAAGGTATACAGGAGTCATATGATGATGACAAGAACGATGAGTTCGTAGTACCTTTTGCAGTAGAAGGAACAAAGAGAATACAGAACAATGATTCTGTAATATTCTTCAACTTCAGACCTGACAGAGCAAGAGAGATGACAAGAGTGTTCTGTGTAGACGACTTTAACGGTTTTGACAGAGGACAAAGACTTCATACAACATTTGTTTGCTTCACGGATTATGATGACACTATCACAGATAAGATAGTTGCATTTGAAAAAGAAGAGATAAAGGATACATTCGGTGAGTTTTTGGCGGCACATCATTTAAAGCAGCTAAGGCTTGCAGAGACTGAAAAGTATGCACATGTTACTTTCTTCTTTAACGGCGGTAAGGAAGAGCCGAATGAGGGTGAGGACAGAATCCTTGTAAACTCTCCTAAGGATGTGGCAACTTATGACCTTAAGCCTCAGATGAGTGCTTATGAAGTTTGTGATAATCTTGTTAAAGCTATAAAGGGCGGTAAATATGATGTTATAATCATCAACTTTGCAAACCCTGATATGGTAGGACATACGGCAGTGGAAGCTGCAGCCATAAAGGCGGTAGAGGTAGTGGATGAGTGTGTCGGAAAGGCTGTTGAAGCCATCAAGGAAGTGAACGGTATAATGTTTATCTGTGCCGACCACGGAAACTGTGAGACATTAGTTGATGAAAAAACAGGTGAGCCTTATACAGCACATACTACAAACCCTGTACCTTTCATACTTGTGAATGCAGATCCTAAGTATAAGCTTGCAGAGGGAGGAAGACTTTGTGATATAGTTCCTACACTTATAGAGCTTATGGGAATGAAGAAGCCTGAGGTTATGACAGGAAAGAGCCTTTTGGTTGAGAAATAAAATATAATGATATGATAAAACGCTCGAAGGTAATACACCCGGGCGTTTTTTATTGCCGATATTTTAAACAAAAGTTAATCAATATGTACTTATTATTCATATGATATTACTTGACATTATAAATAGTTGGTGTATTATATGTGTTGGTACAGTTAATATAATTTATCACCTGACAAAAAGTAAAATAAATTATAAATATTTTGTGATTATTCTTGTTTAGAGGTAAATTTGCGATATAATATCAAGTAATTTACTGTAAAATGACGGAGGTTATATGAGAGGTAATATAATAAAAATAGGGGCTTTGGGAATGGCTTCCATATTAGCTTTTGAGAGCGTAGGGGCAAGTCATGTATTTGCACAGAGCTCAAACTTTGACTTAAGAAAAAAAGTAATAGGTCTTACAGGAATCACCTTTGTAAGTGGAAATATAGATAGATTTGTAACCAGAGGTGAGTTTGCAAAGATGCTCGTACAGGCTTCACAATATCGCTCTGTACTTACAAAAAGCAGCAATACATCAGTATTCAATGATGTTCCGAAAGACAATGAGAATGCCGCTGCAATAAAGATGGCGGTAGAACAGGGTTATATGACAGGTTATCTGGGCGGAAACTTCAAACCGAATGATAACGTTACACTGAATGATGCTGTAAGAGGAGTACTTACATTACTTGGATATCAGGCAAGCGACTTTGCAGGGGATGCCAATAATAAGAGAATGTCAAAGTACGGCTTTCTTGAACTGAATGAAAACCTTACATCACTGACTGCCAATTCAAATCTTACGGTAAGAGATTGTATAAACCTTTTCTACAATATGCTTAAGACCAATATGAAAGATGGCGGTGCATATGTAGTGACAGTTTTTAACGGTGAAATAAACAAAGATAAAGAAGTAAATCCGTTAAAGCTTGCCGACAATTCATTAAAGGGACCAAAGGTTGTAAAATCGGTAAATCAGTTGGCTAAGGCACTGCCGTTTGATTACAAGGATGCAAACTTATTTGTAGACGGAAGAAGTGTCGGTGCGGATTACTTTAAGAGTCTTATGGTATCATCCGAGGTTGGACTTGTAATATACTATTCGGCGGCGGCAAAGACTGTTTGGGCATATGATGAGAATACAGATGCCACTAACGGCAAGAAGGCTGTACATGGTACTGTAGAAAGTATTTATTATGAGTCAACATCTACACTTACACCTACATCAGTTACAGTAAACGGGGAGACATATCAAATTACAAACAGTGATATGCAGTTTGCATTCTCCATATATGGAAGCATCAAAGTAAATGATGATGTTACACTGGTAGTTGATATAAACAATGCTGAAGACGGTACTTCAACATATTCGGTAGTTGATTATATAGAGGATTAGTGGGGGAAAGATGAAGAAAAGATTTATAGTTATACCTGCACTTGTGCTGGCCGGAGTAGGTGTATTTTTCTTTATGAAATCAAGGAATGCTTCAAAGGTGGATATGAGTACATTTGTACCTACAGCTGTGGCTACAAAGCAGGATATATCTTCCGAGATTTCATCATCAGGAACCATTACTCCAAAGGATACTTACAATATCACGGCACTTGTATCGGGAGAGATTGTTTCAGCTGATTTTAATATCGGAGATATGGTAAGTAAGGATCAGGTGTTGTATCAGATAGATAAGTCAAGTATTGTATCTGATATAAATTCTTCAAATAATTCTTTAAATAAGGCTAATTCGGGTTATGCCTCGGCAAGTAAGGAGTATGCAAAGGCGAAGGCCGAATTTGCGGGGAATCTATATCGCTCCACCAGAAAGGGATATATAAAAGAACTTAGTATTCAAACCGGAGATAAGATAAGCGGAGGCACGAAGCTGGCCACTATATATAATGATAATGTCATGAATATTCGTATTCCTTTCCTAAGTTCGGATGCTGTCAATATAACACCGGGAATGTCCGGTACATTGACTATCGCCGATACCGGAGAGCAGGTAGAGGGCAAAGTTGTATCTGTATCAAGTATGGATCAAACCTTGGACGGAGGCCGACTTGTCCGCAATGTCACATTTGAAGTAAACAATCCGGGCGGACTGACAGATAAGACTACAGCCAATGCTACAGTCGGAGATATCACTTCTACAGGTGACGGTACTTTTGAAGCCTCTACAAATGTAGATATGAGTGCCGATTTGGCTGCGGGTGTGGATATAGAAAGTGTACTGGTAAATGTAGGTGACTATGTGGATGTGGGAACTCCTATATTCAAGATGACATCGGAAAGTACCGATAAACTCCTAAAGACTTACAAGGATGCTCTTGATACTGCACAGGGTGATGTAGATACAGCCAAAAAGGGTGTAGATACAGCTAAAAAAAATTCGGACGAATATACTATCAAGTCACCTATAGCAGGAAAGGTAATCAGCAAAAATTATAAGGTAGGAGATAAGGTCGGTTCAGGCAGTGACAATAAGGCGGTTACTATGGCGGTTATCTATGATATGAGTTCATATACCTTTAAAATGAGTGTGGATGAGAAAGATATCTCAAAGGTTCAAAACGGTCAGAAAGTAAGGATAAAGTCGGATGCTTTTCCTGATAAGGAGTACTCAGGTACAGTGACTAATGTAAGTCTTGAGAGTACAAGTCAAAATGGTGTGTCTACTTATCCGGTTACTGTAAAACTTGATGAAACATATGACTTACTTCCGGGAATGAATGTAGACGGATATATTACATTGGAGTCTGCAAAGGATGCACTTACTATACCGTCCAATGCGTTGATGAGAGGAAATAAAGTATATGTAAAGGACAATTCCGCTACAGAGACAAAGACGGCTGATTCAAAAGCAAATAAAGATTCAACAAATGCAAATTCAAGCGGAGACGGACTGGTTCCTGCAGGCTTTAAGGAAGTTACTGTAACTACAGGTGTTATCAATTCCGACTATGTGCAGATCACTTCAGGATTGAATGAAGGAGATGAGGTCTATATAGATGAGACTGCAAATATGAGTGTAGGTGAAACCGGTGCGGACGGAATGCCGGCAGATAACGGCGGCGGAATGGATGCAGGCGGAGAAGGAGCCGGCGAAGGCGGAGCAGGTGCAGGCGGAGCTGATGCAGGTGGTGCCGATGCAGGCGGAGCCGGAGGTCAGTAATGGAAAAACTTATCCAAATGATTGATATTCGAAAAGAATACAAGATGGGTGATGAGACAGTCTATGCAAATGACGGTATTACATTGGATATTGATAAGGGAGAGTTTGTGGCCATTGTCGGAAAGTCGGGTTCAGGAAAGTCTACACTTATGAATATCATTGGAGCTCTTGATGTACCGACTTCCGGAACTTATCTTCTGGGTGGCAAAAATGTAGGCAAACTGAGTGACAATCAGCTTGCAGATATTCGTAATAAGATGATTGGATTTGTTTTCCAGCAGTACAATCTTCTGCCCAGAATGAATATACTTGAGAATGTGGAATTGCCGCTTTTGTATGCACATGTACCGACACATGAGAGAGAAAAAAGAGCTTTGGAGGCACTTGAAAAGGTCGATTTGGCAGAGAAGGCAAAGCAGATGCCGAAGCAGCTTTCAGGAGGACAGCAGCAAAGAGTGAGTATTGCAAGAGCTCTTGCCGCCAATCCTTCTCTTATACTTGCAGATGAGCCTACAGGAGCCCTTGATTCAAAGACAAGCCGTCAGGTACTTGACTTTTTTAAGAAGATTCATGAAGATGGAAATACAGTTATTATGATTACACATGATAATTCAATCGCTGTTGAGGCAAAGAGAGTCATTCGAATAGCAGACGGCAAAATAAATTTTGATGGAAGTAGTGAAGATTATGCTGCAATCATTTAAACTTGCAATAAAAAGTATTATTGCTAATAAGATGAGATCATTCCTTACCATGCTTGGTCTTATTATCGGTGTATCCGCAGTTGTTATACTGGTAAGTGTAATGATGGGATATCTGAACAATATGGTAAAATCTTTTATGGAAATGGGTGCCAATACTATAACTGTCAGTTTGGTAAATATGCCTGCAAGACATGCTAGTGTTGACCAGATGTATGATTTTTTCAATGAGAATAGAGATGTTTTTTCTGAGATGACACCACAGGTAAACGTAAGCGGTACTGTAAAGGTGGGCACTACAAAGTCTACAACCACCACAGTAAGTGGTGTAAGCGAGTATTATGGTAAGTTAAAAAATTATAAGCTTGAAAAGGGTAGATTTTTATCATATTCAGATATGATATCCAGACAAAAGGTGGTTGTTATAGGTTACTATGTAGCCTTAAAGCTTTTCGGTTCGCCAAAGGAAGCTATGGGGCAGATTATAAAGATAAACGGCTCCGCCTTTACTGTTGTAGGTGTGGTAGAGAGACAGGATAAAAAACAGTTATCTGCAAGAGGAAATGATGATTTTGCATTTATGCCGTACTCTACAGCGGGGCAGTTAAACGGTACTTCAGTACCTGATAATTATATATTTGCTACAGTAAATACCAATATAAGTGATAAGGCCGTAAAGCTTTTGAATGAGTTTTTAAAGACTATTTATACTCAGAAAGATACTTTTTTTGTGCAGTCTATGAGTCAGATGCTTAGTGAGATAAATGTACAGATGGCACTTATGAGTACCATTATAGGAGCTATAGCAGGTATATCACTGCTTGTTGCAGGTGTCGGCGTTATGAATATTATGCTGGTATCGGTAACTGAGAGAACCAGAGAAATCGGTATAAGAAAAGCACTTGGTGCAAGAAGGGGTGTTATACTTCAACAATTTGTTATAGAGGCATTGGTTACCAGTACCATTGGCGGTTCAATCGGAATCGTAGTGGGCTGCATTGTCAGTCCTACTATCGGCAATATTATGGGAATGAGTTCACCTGCAAACTTTAATGCTGTAATTATTTCTTTCAGTGTATCCGTAGCTATAGGTCTTATATTCGGCTATATGCCGGCTATGAGAGCTGCAAGTCTTAACCCTATAGATGCACTCAGAAGTGAATAAAGTAACAGTCGGGACGGTTATGACGTTCCGGCTTTTTTGTGAGTTGAAAAGCTGTTGTCAAATTAATTTTAATACAAATTTTATTGGCTTATTAGATGAGATGGGTTATAATAGTGAAATGAAGAAATTTTTTTATACATTATGGATATCTTTATATCCGATACTTATTTATACATTTATACAGGTTGTATTGGCAATGGTAATGGCGGTTTTTGTCGTTGCTGCCGGAGTAAGTCAAAGAAGCATGACTGAAATCTTTACGAAAAATGCATTGCCGATTATAGCTGTAAGTGCGGTTTTGGCATCTGTATTTATGATCTTATTTTTTAATTTGGATTATAATAAGGGCAGGATTGAAAGACGGGAAAATATTAAAGCATTGGATTTTGTAATGGCTGTTTTAGGAGGGGCGGGAATTGCGGTTGTGCTTAATATTATTGTCAGTATTACAAATGTTTCCGGCCTTGATAACAGTTTTACAGAAGTCAGTAAGATTTTTAATGCAGGTCCTGTTTTTGTCACAATACTTTGTGCAGGTGTAATAATACCGATAGCTGAGGAGCTTATATTCAGGGGACTTGTCTTTAACAGAATAAAGTTTCAATATAATTTCATATCCGCACTTTTGATATCGTCTATAGTATTCGGACTCTTTCATGGAAATTTAGTTCAGGGTATTTATGCAACTCTATTGGGATTTTGCTTATCTTATACCTATAATAAAACTAAGAGTATTTTAATACCTATTTCCATACATTTCAGTGCAAATACATTTGTAATTATATTAGGTAAGCTGACAGAAAACAGTGACAGTCATGTTATATTAGCAATAATCATAATTGTCAGTTTGATATTTGCAGCTATGGGAATTATATATTTTGTAAAAAGAAAGGTATAGTAATGAAGATTTTGAGTATAGCGGTGCCATGCTTTAATTCTGCGGCATATATGAGAAAATGTATCGATTCCCTGCTTGCGGGTAAGGAAGATGTTGAGATATTGATAGTAAATGACGGTTCTAATAAGGATAATACTGCACAGATAGCGGATGAATATGAGAAAAAATATCCTACTGTCTGTAAGGCAATACATAAAGAAAACGGCGGGCATGGTGACGCTGTAATGTTTGGATTAAGAGCCGCTACAGGTGAGTTTTTCAAGGTGGTGGATTCTGATGACTATCTGGATAAGAAGTCTTTTTTAGAAGTACTCAACAAGTTAAAAGAGTTCATCAGAGACAAAGAAAATATTGATATGCTGCTTTGTAACTTTGTGTATGACAAGGTGGGAGTAAAGAAGAAAAAGGTAATGACTTACAAGAGGAATTTACCTGTGAATAAGAAGTTTGAATGGGAGGATATAAAGCCTTTCCATACAGGACAGTATATTCTGATGCACTCTGTAATATATAGAAGAGAGCTTTTGATTGAGAATGGGCTTGATTTGCCGAAGCATACATTCTATGTTGACAATATCTTTGTATATCAGCCTTTAAAGGCGGTGAAGGATATCTATTACATGGATGTTAATCTTTACAGATATTATATAGGAAGAGAAGACCAGTCTGTAAACGAGCAGGTTATGATCGGCAGGATAGACCAGCAGATAAGAGTGACCAAGCTTATGCTTGACGCCTTCAATCCGTATGATGTTGTCAATAAGAAGCTTAGAAAGTATCTTATAAGCTATCTTGAGATAATGATGGTAATATCTTCAATACTTGCCATTTTGTCAAAAGACGAGGAGAATCTGAAAAAGAAGGATGAGCTGTGGGACTACCTTAGAGACCGTAATCCTAGACTTTACAGAAGAATAAGGAGAGGTGCACTGGGTCAGGCTATGAATCTTCCGGGCAAGGTCGGAAGAAGTATTGCAGTAGTAGGATATAGAATAGCCAATAAACTTTACGGATTTAACTAATCGTTCAGATGTAGTTGCAGCTGTGTTTTAAGGGTGTAGAAAAAACGCTGAAGAGAAAATGTTAATGAAACTTAAAAAATGAAAATATCCTGACAAATACAAGGCATTTTTGCTTTGTGGTTTTGTCAGGATATTTTTTGTAATATTCTCATAAACTGATAGTTTAGATTATGTTTCAAAACTTTTCCTTTGAATTCTATATTATTAGGATTTAACATAAATAAGCAAATCAGTGGTGGAGTGTGTGCATATTTAATTGAGCGTCAATATCCCTTCCGGAATACATTACTCTAATAACTGTTACAATTTTTTTATAGCTATTTGGAATATAAAATATAAGATAATTATCAACCGGTAATACTAGAAGTTCACGGCTTTTCCATGGATCTTTTTCATACTTTGGATAACGTTCAGGCAAAGTATGAAGTTTTAATATATGTTCTTCCAAACGGTCAAGCTGTCCGCTTGCATTCTCGGGAGATTGTAAATCAAAAGCAATATACTCAAAGATTTCTCTCAAATCTTTGTCAGCCTGTTCAGATAATTTTATTTCATATATCATAGTCCATAATCTTTGCGAATGTCGGCAAAGACAGTATTCACATTTTTCGTTCGTCCGGCTTGCATATCCGCATATCCCTTTTCCAATTCATTATTAAATTCCTCCTCTGATAATGTGTTTATATCAACGGGCATTGAAGTCGGGATTTTTAATTCAAAAGGTAGTCCTTTATGTAAGATAATCTGCTTATAAAACATATTGATTGCACCGGAAGCCGGAATGCCGAGTGTAGAAAGAATGGCTTCTGCTTCTTCTTTAACATTCGGTTCAATCCTTGCATATAAATTTGCTGATTTTGTACCCATATAGAATATCTCCTTTCACGAGTAGTTTAAGTTTATATTTATTATAAAATAATGTGCGTACAATAGCAATACAATATTTTTGTAAAGGTGCTAAAGTATAATATACCTTAAAAAAATAGGGTAAAAAAACTTTAAAAAGTTTAAAATAATGCTTGACATATATTGGGATTTTTTATATACTTACAGAGCGTTAAACGCGACGGGATCTTAGCTCAGCTGGGAGAGCATCTGCCTTACAAGCAGAGGGTCACAGGTTCGAGCCCTGTAGGTCCCACTTTTTCATGTAAAGCATGAATTTAATATATGGCGATGTAGCTCAGTTGGCTAGAGCATACGGTTCATACCCGTAGTGTCGAGAGTTCGAATCTCCCCATCGCTATTTTTTCCATTTTGTCCCGACCTATTTGTCGGGGTCTTTTTTATTGCAAATTTTAATATTGTGAAAAAGCCGACCTATAATATCAGATTATAAGCCGGCTTATTTTTTAAAATTACTTTATCTCAAAACCGAAGTATCTTACTGCATTGTTAAATGAGATATTTTCTACAAGTTCCTTAAGTGCCTTGTCATCATTAGGATATTGTCCGCTCTCTACCCACTCACCTATAAGCTGACAAAGTATTCTTCTGAAATAATCATGTCTGGTATATGAGAGGAATGAACGGGAGTCTGTAAGCATACCGTTGAAGTTACCGAAACATCCGAGAGCCGCAAGTGATTTCATCTGAGCTCTCATTCCCTCATAGTGATCGTTGAACCACCAAGCCGAACCCTGTTGAACCTTGCCTATAGTGCTTGAGTCCTGGAAACATCCTATGATTGTACCGATAGCGGCATCATCATTAGGATTCAGAGAGTAAAGGATTACCTTCGGAAGCTCATCTGTTAAAGTGAGAGCGTCCAAAAAGTTTGCAAGCTGATCTGCCGGGGCATATCCGCTGATAGAATCAAAGCCTGTATCAGGACCCAGCTTGTCAAACATTGCGGTATTGTTGTTTCTCTTACAACCGAAGTGCAGCTGCATTACCCAGTTAAGCCTGTGGTACTCTCTGCCGAGGAAAAGAAGAAGAGCGGTCTTATACTGATACTGTTCTGTAAGACTTATATCATCACCTGCAAGTTTCTTTTTCATTATTGCATCAATGGCGGCGTCATCAGCCGGGTAGTAATATACGAAGTCAACACCGTGGTCAGAAACCGAGCATCCGTTTTCGTTGAAGAAATCAAGTCTGTTTTTAAGAGCAAGCTTCAGACTTTCAAAGTCTTTTACAGATACGCCGCTGACACTTGAAAGCTTTTGAATATACTCATTGTAGTCTGTCTTTTCAATATTTGTTGCCTTATCAGGTCTCCAGGCAGGAAGTACACTGAATCCTAAATCGGCTACCTCTCTAAGCTTTATATGCCACTCAAGAGAGTCTATAGGGTCGTCTGTTGTACAGATAACTTTTACATTTGAATTTCTTATGATATTTCTTACACTGAGTTCATCACTTGAGAGCTTTTCCTTTGTAAGGTTCCAAACCTCATCTGCGGTCTCAGGGCATAGATGACCTGTGTAGCCGAAGTATTTTTGAAGCTCAAGATGTGACCAGCTGTAGAGAGGATTACCTATAAGCTTAGGCATAGTGGCGGCCCATGCGTCAAACTTCTCTCTGTCTGTGGATTCATTTCCTGTTATAAGCTTTTCAGGCACACCGTTTGATCTGATCTGACGCCATTTGTAGTGGTCACCTCCAAGCCAAACCTGTGTGATATTGTCAAATTTTTTGTCTTCATATATTTCCTGCGGATTGATATGACAGTGATAGTCGACTATCGGCATCTTCCCTGCATAGTCGTGATAAAGGTGTTTTGCTGTTTTTGTATCAAGTAAAAAATCCTGATCCATAAAATTGTTCATGTTAACCTCCTTAGCCAAACGGCTGCATAAAGTAAAATTTATAAATAACTACATACAGTAGCCATATATCAATAAGTCTGCTTATAAAGGTTCTAAGCCTTAAAAGTATCTCTTTCAATAATCACAGGTTCAAATACTCTGATATTTTCAGGCGTTTGCCCGTCAAATACTTCTAAAAGAGTGTTTACACTGTGACTGCAAAGGTCAAAGAGCCTTGAGTCTACAGTGGTAAGTTCAGGGGATGAGAATTTGGAAAAAATCGAATTATTATATCCGATTATAGATAAGTCTTCAGGTACCGAAATATTATTTTGCTTTGCAAACTTCAGAGCAATCATTGCTAAAAAATCATCACTTGCAATTATACCGTCTGGTATAAAATTCTCCTCACCGAATTTAAAAAGTGCCGACAATATACTGTCTATATCGTTTTCCATACATAAAAGAGAGGAAAAAACGGCACCTGAATGTTCGTACTCTTTACATCCATTCATAAATCCGTCAAGTTTTCTTTTGGCGGACTGTGATGTGGAGTTGTAAAGAAAAAGCAGTTTTCTTTTTCCGGCTTTGTATAACATATTTGCACATTTTTTTGTGGCGTTAAAGTCGTCATAGTATGAGCAATATATGTTCTCACCGGTTAAAGAGCCGTTTATCAAAAGTATGGGTAGGGATTTTGCAGTGTTTTTTATAAGATTTTTATTATCTCTTGAAGATATATATTTTGAGCCTATCATAATGACGGCATCCACACTTTTTGAGATAAGTATATCCATATATTTTTTCAGATTCTTTGTATCATAGCCGCTGCAACATAAAAGTGAGTCGTATCCGTTTTTACGAAGCATTTTTTCAAAGCAGGACAATGCTCCGGCTACATAGATATCTGAAGGGTCAGAGCAAAGTATACCTATGGTCTTCATAGTATTAAGCCCAAGCCCTCTTGCAAATACATTAGGAGTAAAACCCAGCTCATCCACTATATCCAAAACCTTTTTTCTTGTTTTCTCACTTACCTTAGGGCTGTTGTTGATGACTCTTGAAACCGTGGCTATAGAGACATTTGCCCTGTTTGCAATATCATATATATTCATAATCCTCCAAGACCGTACAGTAAAGTCTGTAAAAGTATAAATTCATAACTTTTACTATACAAGCATATCTGTGTCTTGACAAGCCGTAAAAGTCCCTTGTATAATGCGATTGTAAACGCTTACATTCATTATAAGCTTAATACTGAAATTTGGCAAGGAGTAAGAGATGGATTATATCAAAATCAATGATTCGGACAATGTATGTGTGGCACTGAATGCATTGAAGGCCGGAGAAAAAATCACTATAGGGAATGAAAGTGTGGTGACAAACAGCGATATTCCGGCAGGACATAAGGTGGCATTAAAGGATATAGGTGCAGGTGAAGACATTATCAAGTACGGAAACAGAATAGGTCTTGCAAAAGAAGATATAAAGGTCGGAGACCACGTACATACTCACAATATAAAGACGGCTCTTGGAGATCTTTTGGAATACAAGTATGTTCCGAAGATAAAGGAGATAAAAGAAACGGCTCATGAGAGCTTTATGGGGTTTAGGAGAGCAAACGGCAAGGTGGGAGTAAGAAATGAGATATGGATTATTCCGACTGTGGGTTGTGTCAACAATATAGCACAGGCTATTGAAAGAAGAGCAAAGTCTCTTATAAGGGGAAGTGTTGAGGATGTTATAGCGTTTGTACACCCGTACGGTTGCTCACAGATGGGAGACGATCAGGAGAATACAAGAAAGATTCTTGCAGATATGATAAATCATCCCAATGCCGGAGGCGCACTTGTACTTGGACTTGGTTGTGAAAACTCAAATATTCCTGTGTTGAAGGACTATCTTGGAGATATAGATGAAAGCAGGGTAAAGTTCCTTATCTCACAAGAGGTGGAAGATGAGATAGAAACAGGACTTTCACTTATAGAAGAACTTATAAACAATATAGCCTATGAAAAGAGAGAAGAAATAGATGCAAGCGAGCTTATTATCGGAATGAAATGCGGAGGTTCGGACGGACTTTCAGGTATTACGGCAAATCCTATAGTAGGAGAGTTTTCCGATATCCTTATTTCAAAGGGTGGAAGTACAATACTTACAGAGGTGCCTGAGATGTTCGGAGCGGAGACGCTTCTTATGGAGAGGTGTAAGGACAGAGAGACTTTTGAAAAGACTGTGGCTCTTATAAATGATTTTAAGATGTATTTTAAAAATCATAATCAGACTATATATGAAAATCCTTCGCCGGGAAATAAGGCGGGCGGTATATCTACACTTGAGGACAAGTCACTCGGATGTACACAGAAGTCCGGAAGTGCCAAGGTGGTTGATGTGCTTTCTTATGGCGAAACTTTAAAGACAAAGGGCTTAAATTTGCTTTCTTCACCGGGAAATGACCTTGTTGCGGCTACAGCTCTTGCAATGAGCGGTGCACATATAGTATTATTCACCACAGGAAGAGGAACACCATTTGCGTCACCTGTGCCAACTTTAAAGATTGCCACCAATTCAAGACTGGCAAAGGCTAAGGGAAACTGGATTGATTTTAATTCAGGCAGGATGATAGAAGATAAGTCAAAGGACGAGCTGGCAAACGATTTATTCAAATTGGTATTAGAGGTTGCAAGTGGTAAGAAGGTGAAGTCTGAAATCGCAGGATTCCATGACTTTGCAATCTTTAAACAGGGAGTAACGCTTTAATGAAAATAAATCGCACAACAGAAAGAAGTGTAAAGATACTTGAGCTTGTAGCCAAGGCAAATGACGGACTTGATATGGATGAAATCTGTGAGAAGCTCGCTATACCCAGAACAAGTTGCTATGATATTTTGGTGACTTTGGTACATATGGGAATGCTTGAGGTAAGTACGGGTACAAAGAGAAACTATAAGATAGGGTTGAATGCATACAGGATCGGAATGAGTTATACAAATAACAGAAATATATCTGAGATTATAGATCCTGCACTGAAGGAGCTGTCAAAGGAACTGAAAAAGACCTGTTTTTTCGGAGTATTGGAAGGGACAAAAATTGTGTATATATCAAAGTTTGAACCTGAGAATCCGATAATAACCACAGCCACCATAGGAACAAGAAATCCGGTGTACAGCACTTCTTTGGGTAAGGCGATATTAAGCACTATGAGTGATGAGCAAATAAGAGAGATAACAAAAGATATTGAGTTTAAGCAGGCTACAAGGTTTACACTGAAAAGTCCGGATGAGCTGATTGAAAATATAGATATTGTAAGGAGCAGAGGTTTTGCACTTGATGAGAGAGAGGTGGAAGAGCATATGGAATGTGTCGGAGTGCCTGTTTTCAATGAAAAAAGAGAGTGCATAGGTGCCATATCGGCGTCAAGTCTTTACAGAAAAGATGAGGACTATATAGCTCTTGGAAATACACTGAAAGAAAGAGCTTTTAAAATATCAAAATCTTTAGGCTATATGCCTTGACAATACTTAGAAAGTTAATTACAATCAAGTCATCGCAAATATGAATTGAGGTTCGTATATACGAATATTGATATATTATTTATGGAGGTTCAAATGAGAAAAGAACAGGTTCTTACAAGAATGAAAGAAGATTGTTTGGTTGCCGTTGTTCGTGCAAAGAACAAAGAGCAGGGTGAGAAGGTAATAGATGCTATAGTTGCAGGCGGCATCAATTTTATTGAGATTACAATGACTATGGATGAGGGCAATCCTGTAGAGTTCATACAGTTTATGGCTGATAAGTACAGAAATAACGACAAGGTAGTTATAGGTGCAGGTACTGTGCTTGATCCTGAGACGGCAAGAGCGGTAATCCTTGCAGGTGCAAACTATGTGGTAAGTCCGGGACTTAATGTGGAGACAATCAAGCTTTGCAACAGATACAGAGTACCGATGCTTCCGGGTGTAATGTCACCTACAGAGGCTATTACAGCACTTGAAGCAGGATGTGATATTATAAAGGTATTCCCGGGAAATGTTGTAGGACCGGGTGCAATCAGCTCATTTAAGGGACCTCTTCCACAGGGAGATTTTATGCCGAGCGGCGGTGTGGATGTAGACAATGTAGACAAGTGGATTAAAGCGGGTGCTTGTGCTGTAGGTACAGGTTCATCACTTACAAAGGGCGCAAAAACAGGAGACTTTGCGGCTGTAACTGCAAAGGCAAGAGAGTTCGTAGAGGCTGTAGCGGCAGCAAGAAAATAGTATTGGAGAAATTATGGCAAAGATAGTTACAATGGGAGAGATAATGCTCAGATTATCAACTCCGAACAATGAGAAGTTTATTCAGGCGGATGAGTTCGATATCAATTATGGCGGCGGTGAGGCAAATGTTGCCGTTTCACTTGCAAACTACGGTCATGATGCGGATTTTGTAAGTGCGTTACCGAAGAATCCTATAGGTGATGCGGCTATTGCAACTCTTCGCAAGTACAATGTAGGTACAAAGCATATTTCAAGAAGCGGTGAGAGAGTGGGTATCTATTTCCTTGAGACAGGTTCCGCTATGAGAGCGTCAAATGTAGTATATGACAGAGCACATTCTTCTATTTCTACAGCTAAGGTGGATGAGTTTGACTTTGATGAGATTTTCAAAGATGCGGATTGGTTCCATTTTACAGGTATTACACCTGCAGTTTCAGACAGTGCGACAGAGCTTACAGAGGCTGCTCTTAAGGCTGCCAAGAAGGCCGGAGTTACAGTATCTGTAGACCTTAACTTCAGAAAGAAACTCTGGTCATCAGAGAAAGCAAAGAAAATAATGACAAATCTTATGCAGTATGTAGATGTATGTATCGGTAATGAAGAGGACGCTGAGAAGGTTCTCGGATTTAAGCCGGGCAACACGGATGTTACAGCAGGAGAACTTGAGCTTAGCGGCTATGTGGATATCTTCAATCAGATGTGTGATCAATTTAAGTTTAAATATGTTATAAGCTCACTTCGTGAGAGCTTCTCAGCTTCAAACAATGACTGGTCGGCTTGTATCATGGACGGAAGCGCAAGAGAGTTCTATCACTCAAAGAAATACCATGTAACTCCGATAGTAGACAGAGTCGGCGGCGGTGACTCATTTGCAGCAGGCGTTATCTGCGGACTTTGCGATAAGAAAGACTTTAAGTCTGCACTTGAATTTGCCGTAGCGGCTTCAGCACTTAAGCATACAATTCCGGGAGATTTCAACCTTGTAACAAGAGAAGATGTTGAGAGCCTTGCAGGCGGTGACGGTTCAGGCAGAGTGCAAAGATAAGACAAAATATGTATTTTCCTATAAAAAGGAGCCGGCAAGTTGCCGGCTCTGTTTTTATTGGATCTTTCTCTTTTTTAGTGTCACTTCTGTGACATATATTAATGTTGAATAACTATATTCCCTACAGTTTCAGTACTACTTAATGATGATTAGATAATCAATGGAGAAGTGGTTAGAGTATATCTTCGGCGGATTAAGAGTTTTCATAAAAATATGACAATGTATGTCCGGTTATTGTGATATAATAATTATAGGAGATGTTAAGACGATGAAAGATAATAGGCTGTTTAGGATACTATATTACATTCTGGAAAAGGGAAAAGTTACAGCAAGCGAACTTGCTGATAAATTTGAGGTATCAGTCAGAACAATTTATAGAGATATTGACTCTATCAGTAGTGCAGGTATTCCCGTTTATGCGTTGCAAGGAAAGGGCGGCGGAATAGAAATTGCTGAGGATTTTGTTCTTAGTAAATCACTACTGTCTGAAAACGAGAAACAACAAATTATGTCAGCTCTTCAAGGATTGTATAATACCGCAATACAGCATGAGAATGAGCTTCTAACAAAACTTTCCGCACTCTTTAAAATGAAAAATACCGGTTGGATAGAGGTTGATTTTAATAATTGGCAAAACAATAAGCTGTATGAACAAACGTTTAATGATATTAAATCTGCAATTTTAAGTAAAAATATTATTTCATTCACATATTTTAGCAGCAATGAAAAAGAAACAAGTAGAAGAGTTAAACCCGTTAGACTACTTTTCAAGAGTCAGGACTGGTATCTATATGCTTTCTGTTTACTTAGAAATGATTTTAGATATTTCAAATTGTCCCGGATAAAGAATTTAGAAATCCATACTGAAAAGTTTGATGACAGCTTTGAAGATGCAATACTCAAGAAAGAAATGCCACACGAGAACACGGTGCATATAAAAGTTAAGTTTGATCGTAAAGTTGCTTTTCGAGTATATGATGAATTAAACGGAGAAATTATAGAAGATAATGATGGAAATTTATATTCAAAAATAGAAATAACGAATGACTATAACCTATACAATTATATTTTTTCTTTCGGAGATGGAGCGGAAGTATTAGAACCGAAAGAGATACGAATGCAGATTAAAGAAATGATAAATAAAATGGCAGAAAAATATATAATATGACAAATGGTGTCAAGTATCCTCCTGTATAATAAATTAACCAAATGTAAAGGGAGGACCGGATAATGAAATATGAGTGGAGAAAACAAGAAAAGAATCTTTATGGTGTAAAGCAAACACCTGTCATTGTAGAAGTGCCAAAGCAAAAATTTATTTTGGTAAAAGGTAAAGGCAATCCGAATGAAGTAGATTTTTCAGATAGAATATCCGCATTATATTCTCTTGCTTATGCCATTAAAATGTTGTTTAAAAATGCAACGAAAAATAAAACTGATAACGAGATTGCAGATTTTACGGTATATCCACTAGAGGGATTTTGGAAAAAAGTAAATGGAGAAGAGCTTGATAAAAATAAACTGGAATACACATTGATGATTAAACAACCTGATTTTATTACACAAGAGATATTCACAAAGGCACTTGAGAATATAAAAAAGAAAAAGCCTAATGCATTGTATGATGAGATGAGTTTTAGAGAAATAGAAGAAGGTAAATCCATTCAGATTTTACATGTTGGAAGTTATGATGATGAGTCAAAATCATTTGAACGGATGAATGAATTTGCAAGAAAACTTAATCTTAGAAGAATAGGTGATTTTCATAAAGAAATATATCTAAGTAATAAAAACAGAACATCAGAAGAAAAACAAAAAACCATATTAAGATATTCAGTTGAATAGGAGGAATTTGTTGTGCCAAGACCAACGACAAAAAATGATTTAATGACTGCTGCTAAGGGAAACTATGAAAAGTTAAATTTACTTATTTCAAAGATGACAGAGGAAGAGTTAAACACACCGTTTGATTTTTCAAAAGATGAAAAGAAAAAAGAAGCTCATTGGAAAAGAGATAAAAACTTAAGAGATGTTTTAATCCATCTCTATGAATGGCATCAGCTTATTTTGAATTGGGTACATTCCAATCAAAAGGGAGAAGAAAAACCATTTTTGCCTGAACCATATAACTGGAAAACTTATGGAGATATGAATGTGGAATTTTGGAAAAAACATCAAAATACTTCTCTTGAAAATGCAACTAAAATGTTTCATAAATCCCATAGCGATGTTTTACAGTTGGCTGAAACCTTTACAAACGAAGAACTTTTTTCAAAAGGTGTATATAAATGGGTTGGAGGGAGTACGCTGGGTTCATATTTTGTGAGTGCGACTGCAAGCCATTATGATTGGGCAATGAAAAAGATTAAAGCGCATCAGAAAAATGTAAATCAAAAATAATTGGAATAGGATAGTAAAGTGCATTTTACAAAAGTAAAAGTTATATGTAAATGATGCAGAAATATATTTTTTATATCACGGTGATAATTTTCTGAAACAATAAGTCTATACTGTTCCATCATTTAATCCCTCCCGAAGACGTTTCATGGACTCCTCAAAACTTAATGTATGACCGTTTGAAAAGTCATCTTCGCTTTGTTCCAAAAGCCTATATAGTTCATACTTACTTGTTAATTTATTATATAAGTCAATGCTCATAACGGCTAAGTCACCTCGACCGTTTTTAGTAATAAATATAGGTTCATTTGTGTTATGACAAAATGTAGATATATCATTGTAGCTGTTACGTAAGTCTGTACTTGATTTAATTATCGGCATAAAACCTCCTTTCTAAAGAAATTATAATATTATTTCTTTAGAAACTCAATAAATAAAAGTCGTAAAATTTGAAAAACCATATTGACAAAAAAATAACAATATAGTATCATTTAATTATGTTAAAAAAATAACGAAATATATTTTATTATGTCGGAGGAAATATGGCAGATAAGAGTTTTATTGTGGATAATATCGACAATTTGAGCATCAAAATGAAAGAGTTAAAAGAAGCCCAAAGAGAATTTGCAACCTATTCTCAGGAACAGGTGGATAAAATATTCTATGAGGTGGCTATGGCTGCCAACAAGGCGAGATTTGAACTTGCAAAGATGGCTGTAGAAGAGACGGGAATGGGCGTATTGGAGGATAAGGTTATCAAAAACCACTATGCGGCAGAGTATATCTACAACGCATATAAGGATACAAAGACCTGCGGTGTGATTGAAGAGGACGATATATTCGGAATAAAGAAAATAGCAGAGCCTATAGGTGTTATAGCTGCCGTTATTCCTACTACAAATCCTACATCAACAGCTATATTCAAGATACTTTTGGCACTTAAGACAAGAAATGCAATCATCATAAGTCCTCACCCTAGAGCAAAGAACTGTACAAACTATACTGCAAAATTTCTTTTGGAAACAGCGGTAAAAGCCGGTGCACCAAAGAACATAATAGGTTGGATTGATGTGCCTTCACTTGAACTTACAAACGAAGTAATGCATGAGGCCGATATCATACTTGCTACAGGCGGTCCGGGAATGGTTAAGTCCGCATACTCATCAGGAAAACCTGCAATAGGTGTAGGTGCCGGAAATACTCCTGTAATTATTGACGAAACGGCAGATATCAAGATGGCTGTAAATTCAATAATACACTCAAAGACATTTGATAACGGAATGATTTGTGCTTCAGAGCAGTCTGTTACCGTAATGGAAAGCATATATAATGAAGTGAAAAAAGAGTTTGCTTACAGGGGTTGTTATTTCCTAAAGAAGGATGAACTTGATAAGGTCAGAAAGACTATCATAATAGGCGGTTCTTTAAATGCAAAGATAGTAGGACAGCCTGCATATAAGATTGCAGAGATGGCAGGAGTCAATGTACCTGAAAATACAAAGATTCTTATCGGTGAAGTTGAATCTGTAGATATAAGTGAAGAGTTTGCACATGAGAAGCTTTCACCTGTACTTGCAATGTATAAGGCAAAGACATTTAATGAAGCCGTTGCAAAGGCTGAAAGACTTGTTGCGGACGGCGGTTACGGTCATACATCAGGTATCTATATAGGTGTAAATGAAAAAGAGAAGCTTAATATACATCAGAATGCAATGAAGACTTGCAGAATTCTTGTAAATACACCAGCATCGCATGGAGGTCTCGGAGATTTATACAACTTCAAGCTCACACCTTCACTTACATTAGGCTGCGGTTCATGGGGCGGAAACTCCGTTTCGGAGAATGTAGGCGTTAAGCATCTTATAAATATAAAAACTGTAGCACAAAGGAGAGAGAACATGTTGTGGCTTAGAACTCCTCAAAAGGTATACTTTAAGAGAGGCTGTCTGCCTGTAGCACTTGACGAGCTTAAAACTGTAATGCATAAGAAGAGAGCCTTTATTGTAACAGATACCTTCCTATATAAGAACGGATATACAGATGTTATAACAAACAAGCTTGATGAGATGGGTATAAGATATTCATGCTTCTTTGATGTAACTCCTGACCCTACACTTCAGTGTGCAAGAGAAGGTGTGAAGGCGATGACAGCTTTTGAGCCTGATGTAATAATAGCACTCGGAGGCGGTTCTGCTATGGATGCCGCAAAGATAATGTGGGTAATGTATGAGCATCCTGAAGTTAACTTTGAAGATATGGCAATGGACTTCATGGATATCAGAAAGAGGGTATATAAGTTCCCTAAGATGGGAGAGAAGGCATACTTTGTGGCAGTACCTACATCATCAGGTACAGGTAGTGAGGTAACACCTTTTGCTATCATTACAGATGCGGATACAGGAATAAAGTGGCCTATAGCGGATTATGAAATCCTCCCGAATATGGCAATCGTTGATGTAAACAATATGATGGATCAGCCTAAGGGACTTACTGCGGCATCGGGAATTGACGTTCTTACCCATGCTCTTGAAGCATATGTATCTATAATGGCTACAGATTATACTGACGGACTTGCTCTCAGAGCGATGAAACTTGTGTTTGATTATCTACCTTCAGCATATGAAAACGGAAGTGCGGATCCGATTGCAAGAGAGAAGATGGCTGACGCTTCATGTCTTGCAGGTATGGCTTTTGCAAATGCATTCCTCGGTGTAAACCACTCAATGGCACATAAGCTCGGTGCATTCCACCATATAGCACACGGACTTGCAAATGCGGTAATACTTACAAGGGTTATGAGATACAATGCATCTGATGTTCCTACAAAAATGGGTACGTTCCCGCAGTATGAATATCCTAAGGCAAAGGCAAGATATGTTGAGGCTGCAAAGTACTGTGGTGTAACCGGAAAGAATGATGACGAGATATTTGAAAACTTTATAAAGAAAATAGAAGAATTGAAGAAATTCATAGGGGTAAAAGAGACAATAGCACTCTACGGAGTAGAAGAAAAATACTTCTTAGATACATTGGACGAGATGAGTGAGCAGGCATTCAACGATCAGTGTACTGCTGCAAATCCGAGATATCCGCTTGTAAGCGAGATCAAAGAGCTGTATTTGGACGCTTATTACGGCAGATAATACCTGGTTGGAAAGGAGATTGATTATGGATTTGACAAACAAAAAGCTTATTGTAGAGAGAAAGCATAAGAAGGTATATGAAACAAGCGATTGCATTATAAAGGCATTCAGCGGCGAGCATCCGAAGTCTGATGTATTTAACGAGGCGCTCAATCAGGCAAGAATAGAAGAGACAGGGCTTAATGTTCCGAAGGTACTTGCCGTAGAGGCGATGGATGACGGATGGGCAATCATAATGTCAAAGAAAAACGGAAAGACATTGAAAGAGATTATGGAGTCGGACAAGGACAATATAAGAAAGTATATGGATATGTTTGTGGATATTCAGCTTGATATAAACACCAAGTCGTCACCGCTTCTTAACAGAATGAACCTTAAATTCAGCAGACAGATAAATGAGTTGAAGGAACTGAATGCAACCATCAGATATGAGCTTTTAACCAGACTTGACGGAATGAAAAAGCATACAAAGATTTGTCACGGAGATTTCAATCCGAGCAATGTGCTTGTGGGAGAAGATGGAGAGGTATCAATAATCGACTGGTCTCACGCTACTCAGGGAAATGCTGCCGCTGATGCTGCAAATACCTATCTGCTCTTTGCACTTACAGATAAGAATCTTGCAGATATGTATATGGATATTTACTGTGAGAAATCCGACACTGCAAAGCAATATGTACAAAAGTGGCTTTCAATAGTTGCGGCACAGAGATTGTCCAAGCATATAGAAGATGAGAAAGAACTGCTGATGCAGTATATTGACGTAGTGGATTACTTATAGAAGCGATTTCGGAGTGAAAAAGTGATAAACAAGGGATTGTATATGATTTTATAATTGTATACAATCCTTTTTTGTGCTATCATAGGTACTCATATAATGAAAGGAATAAAGGTAAAATATTTTAAATGAATGAGGGAGTAACATCATCAAATTTTAGAATAGATGCAAACGAGAGAAGAAAAAAGATAATAGCCGTGTCCGTAACAGGTATTGTCACAAATCTGTTTCTGGGTATTTTAAAGGCCGTACTCGGTGTGCTGTCAGGATCCGTTGCACTTGTCAGCGACGCTTTAAACAATATAACGGATTCGTCATCGTCACTTATCACTATAATAGGTACAAAGCTTGCCGGTAAAGCACCTGACAAACAGCATCCTTTCGGACATGGCAGAACCGAGTATCTGACAAGCCTTTTGATAGGCGGTATCGTATTTTTGACAGGTTTTCAGTCGCTTATAAGTTCGGCTAAGGCCATATTTCATAAAGAAGAGATGAGTACCGGTGTTGTGACTGTGATAATAATTATTGCAACAATTGTGGCTAAAATAATATTGGGGACATATACACAAAACAGCGGAATAAAGTACAATTCAGGTGCGCTGCAAGCTTCAGGTGCGGATGCCAAGAATGATGCAATAGTATCTGTGGTTACGCTTATTTCTACGGCTGTATACATATTTACAAAGATTTCGATAGACGGTATTGCCGGTGTTATCATATCTTTGTTTATATTAAAGGCTGCATATGACATACTCTCCGATACAATAAAGAAGCTTCTCGGTGAGAGAGTGGACGGAGATATGGTCAGAGGAATAAAGGAGATAGCAAGGAGTACTGAAGGTGTTATAAATTGCTTTGACCTTATATTAAATGATTACGGTCCCGACTTTTATACCGGTTCCATCAATGTTGAAATAGAGGACAACAGAAGTATAGGAGAGATGTATCCTATCTTACATGAGGCGCAGACAAAGATTTATGACAAGTATAATGTATTCTTAGTGTTCGGATTTTATGCGGTAGATGTAAAAGATGAGAGATATAAAAAGATAAAGGCGTTGCTTCAAAATTATAAGGACAGTGAAAGACATATCATAAACTATCATGGAATAGTGATTGATGAAAAAGATATGACTATATACTGTGACATTACAAAGGATTTTGATATTAAGCCGGAAACTATCATAGAAGATGTGAACAGAATATTGAAAGCACAATTCCCGCAGTACGACATACATGTGAATATAGATACGGAATTCACAGGAGAATAGTTAAATTTCAGACAATAGGCAGTGTACAGATGATTTTGTACACTGTCTATTATTTTTTAATATTAAATTTATTACAATGTATATATTAAGTATTTTAAAAACACAAAAAATACATGAAAAAACTTGAAAATAAATTTATCTTTTAGTATACTCTTCAAAGTTAGATATAGCTAACCCAACCAATAATATAGTACTTAAATGCAAAGGGGAGAGTTTTTGCAATAGTATTTAGTCATAGTTGCAGTATAACATTATGATTTAAATACTTTTTTGTAGTGCAACTTTCCTTTATTTAAGTAAAAAAGTTAGAGGCCACTAACTAAAATGTAATAGGAGATTTATGAAAAGAAAGCTTATTTTTAATGTAGGAGTCGGTGCATTGAGCATATTGATGGCTACAACACAGGTTACACCTGCTTTTGCCGGATCGTGGAAGAAAGAGCAGAGCGGCTGGAGTTATATAAACGACAACGGTGCCAAAGCTGTCGGGTGGACAAAGACTCCAAGCGGATGGTATTACTTGGATTCTACGGGTCTTATGAAGACAGGCTGGTTGCAGGACGTTGACGGAAAGTGGTATTTTTTGGATACTGCTAAAGGTATACAAGAGGGCAAGATGCTTACAGGATGGAATTGGATAGACGGATATTGCTATTATTTAGACATTCAAAGCGGAACTTTGCTTGTAAATACCACAACACCTGACGGCTACAAGGTGAATGCCGACGGCAAGTGGGAAAAAGACGGCAAGGTTATGTTCTCACAGGGTAAAGGGCATTCGTCAGTTTCAAGTATAGTCGGAAATACTGCAAATCAGTCAGCGGCAAAAAAGAGAGGTGCAGCTGCTAAGGGCGGCTCAAGAGGCGGCTCCGGCGGTTCAAGAAGCGAAGCGAGCAGTTCTCGAGGCGGTTCCTTAAAAAACTCAGGTGGAAACAGTGTAAGCCAAAACGGTTCCGATACAGCTAACGGGCAAACAAATAACGCAGGAAATAATAATACAGTAAGTAACGGAACACAAAATCAAGTTTCAGGAATACAAGAAGGTAGTGTTAACAGCGGACATTTGACAGGTGACGCGGAGCATACGGAGCATAGTGTTAATGCGGGAAATAATGTAAGCAATATAATAGGAAATGCACGAGTTTATGCGACTTTAAACAATGAAGGTGCAACAACAAACCAAACAGGCAGTGAAACTGCAAGTAATTCAGAAAATACCTCAAATAATGAGGCTTCAAATAACGCAGGAAACACCTCAAACAGTGAGGTTACAAATAACACAGGAAACACCTCAAACAGTGAGGTTGCAAACAATGATAAATTTGCATATGTAAATTATACAAAAAATGTTAATACGGATTTTGGTCAGTATGTAGTGGTTACATTCAAATACGGAACAATCGACAATTACAAGGTGCTTGTAGACGGTACGGATGTCACATCAAGGATGACAAAGGTGGATGATGAAGGACATGTGGTAAAGTGGCTTTCAACCGTAAAAGATCCGTCGGCACTGCAGATAGTAAGTAAGGCTGATAATGATACTCAGGATATCAAACTTGCAGGCGGTGAGAGAAAGAATATAGCAAGGACTGATGTAAAGGCTCCGAAGTATGTGCTTTCAAACGGACCTATGACAAAGTTTGATTAGCTGCTTGAAACCTATGACAATGAAGGTAAGGTCAGAAAAGATCCTGCAAAGACAACATTTACATTACAGACCAAAAAGACAGATTCAACTGCTGCCGCAGTTCCGTCAAAGTACTATATACCTGTGACGGAGATAGATAATATAGGAACAGGAAATATAAAGATAAAGCTTCAGCTTGAGAATGAGGAGCAGGAGGCTTGGTTTGACGGACTTAACAATATAAAGCTCCTTAGTGAGGAACACAATATTATAAATCAGAACCTTGTATACAATAAGAGTAAGGAAACAAAGTACGGCAAGGTCGGAGTTATAAATATTCCGCTTCCTCAAAACAATGCAAGGAGCAGAGGAGACTATTATGTAAGTGTAGGTTCTTCAAAGAATTCTAAAAGGGTAAGCCTTCCTATATCACTTGTAACCAAGACAGATTTCAAGGTGGTAAGAGACAGTTCAACACCGAATCCTAAGGTTGGCGGAGATATAAGATTTAAGATAGAGGATCCTAAGGGATTGCAGAGCTTCGGCAATGACTACGGTCTTGTTATGTATAAGGTGACACTTACAAAGCCTGACGGTTCTGTGATAGAGTTGCCTCATTATGACAGCTGGTACAATATAATGGGACTTATGCATATCAGCGGAACGGATAAGACATCAGGTAAAGTGTACACAGATGTAGCGGGAGTGTATACAGCTACTATTTACGCCAAGGGCTATAAGACAATGACAAAGAAATTTGAAGTCTTAAACAGCGACGGTTCATCGGCTGCGACAACAGGTGATAAGGATTCGTCAAAGTCTGTTGATGCAATATCCACTCCTACAGTAAATAAGACACATTCGGGAAACAGAGAGTCATCAAGTACTTCATCCGTAGTTATAGGAGGATACACAGGTTCATCAAGTTCAGGCAAGAAGGCGGACAGTGTATCGGGTGCTACGAAGAAGTCCGGCGGTAAGGCTGACTCCACATCAAGTGCGACCGGAAGTATGATGATAAACGGATATTTACTTTATGACTATGACTTGCTTACAAATGCTATGGTTCTAAATGAAATCGGACTTAGAAGTAAGGATTCGGATGCGGTAATGAATTGGTGGTTTGACCAGACTCCTGAGGCGATAGTCGGAGATGACAAGGGAAAACTTTATGAGTTAAACAGCTTTGTAGATGCATATAAAGATGCAAGACTTGACGGAAATGTATTGACATTTGAAGATTATATAAAATCATCAGATGCAAAGACAAGAGAGATGGTAGGCAATGTAAAGAATGTGCTTGAGAACGGTAAACTCGGTACGGTATATCGCTACGGAAATCTTGTGGGAGAGGCCGCACCTACATTTACAGGACTTACAGCCCCGGTTGCGGACAGCTTTACAATAACTACCGACAATGCCGACTTTATAAAGAATCTTAATTCAATCATGCTTGACGGTTCAGGTTCACCGCTTAGAAGTGACAACTATCTGAAGCAGTATGAGATAGGTGCGGACGGTAAGAGTATCATAATCTATAAGAGTGCATTCAACAAGTATCTGAATCCTTTAGTAGGAAAGCATAAGATAGCACTTGATTCTATAGGTTTTGAGAAGATAGAGCTTGAACTGAATATAACGGATACATTTGAAAATATAGAACTTACCGATGTAAGTGATAAGCATGAGACCGATTCGGCTATAGTGATAAAGGCTGTTAAGGATGATGATCCTAAGAAGGGTGACTTCTTAAGTAAGCTTGGAAGCGTAAAGGTACAAAATCCTGACGGAACTATAAGAGATGTAATGTCGGCATTTGCAGGCGGCAATACTTCAGATACGGTATATGATATAGCGGACGGAAA
Organism: Lachnoanaerobaculum sp.; assembly: GCF_057250505.1. Taxonomy (NCBI): domain Bacteria; kingdom Bacillati; phylum Bacillota; class Clostridia; order Lachnospirales; family Lachnospiraceae; genus Lachnoanaerobaculum; species Lachnoanaerobaculum sp. The sequence goes on from NZ_DBHIEQ010000017.1 coordinate 30,842, forward strand.
GATTACTCTTCGAGGAGGACTCTTTAAAAATGCCGGAGAGTATACAATCTACTTGCAGTCAAGTGATGCAAACTACGCCGTACAGTCTGTTAAGGTAAATATTGCACAGAAGGAAAATGCAGCTCCTGTAACACCGGTAAGCCCTGTAACACCTGTGACACCGGTTGCTCCTTCTACAGAAGAGGGCAAGGATACACCTAAAGCAAATACAGGTAAAAAGTCAAGCTCATTTATGTATGATATGCTTACAGTAAAGTTTGAAGGCATGAATGAAGGTGACCTTGAGAAATATTTGAAAGCGGTCACAAGTGTTAGTGTAAACGGAGAGGATTATGCTAAAGCGGGTATACTCGGATTCGGATATGAAAGCAACAAAGAATTTAAGGCACATGATGATTCGGTCTATGGCGGTAAAGTGAGTCAGTTGTCTGTAAAGGCACGCAGCTTCACAGACAATAAGTTTGATTTTGTTGTAAAGGCTGAGGGCTATAAGGATTTGGCATTTACAATGAATGCTGACGGAAGTATCGTTAAAAGCACTGTGCCTGCACCTGTAGTTCCGGCTACTAATGATGTGGAAGTTGATAAGGTAGAAGTTACAAAGTATAACAATGCCGAGGTCTATGCGGTTACACTAAAGGGTGAGTCAGCAAAGATTGATAAGTTTATCGAAAAGCTTAACGCTATAGAAGTAAACGGCGTAAAGGTTGAAGAAGGTAGAATATCAATACTTGGCAGAGACTGCTTTGCTGTAAACAATGACAATGTAATCTATATAAAGTCAAGGAAGATAAAGGGACTTGCAGACAGACTGGTATTTAAGGGAGACGGTATGGACGATTTAAGCTATACCACATCTTCAAAAATAGATACGCCTGCAATCACAGGTTCGGAGATTAGGAGAGGTTATGATAATTATGTAAGATTGACATTTGATGATACAAATAAGCCGATGCTTAAACTTTTTACGGAACTGATAAAGCCCGGAAAGGCTACAGTGACTGTAAACGGTGTTACTTATAACAAAGGTTATAATATAAGCAATACCGCTACATATAAGCTTTCATCAAATATGACTTACGGATATACTCAGTTTATTGACCTTTCACTTGACGGATTCAATCAGTCAAGCAATGAAGTGGTGATAAGCTCTGAAAACTTTGGTACGATCAGATTTAATGTAGAGGTATCTGAGAATACTTCGGGTAAGCAAAGAACAAGAAGAGATTTGAGTGCTTTTGAAATTGCTACATCATCCAACGCAAACAGATAAAAATGATGTCGACTCCATAGCGGGTCGGCATTTTTTATATAAAATATGACAAAGAACAAATGTTTGGGATTGACAGATAAGATTTCTTTTAGTAAGATGAAAGTTGCACTATTGTAGGGGGTTTTATGCCCTTTGATAGATGCCCAGATAATGTAACTTGCCAAAAGGCTAAACTAAATGAAATGGTTTTTCTATTATATCATAGAAAAATCTAAATTCATACCAGAAAAATATACAGGGGTGAAACGTCAATGGATAGAAGCAAGATGCGTCCGATAACTTCCGGAAAGAGCATGAGGATGAGTTTCCAAACACAAAAAGAAGTTCTGGAAATGCCGAATTTGATAGAGATACAAAAAGACTCATATCAATGGTTCCTGGATGCAGGTCTAAAAGAAGTTTTTAGAGATATATTTCCTATAGAAGATTTTGCAGGACATTTTAGCCTCGATTTTGTCAATTTCAAGTTGGCAAGAGATGAAGTTAAATATTCCATAGAAGAGTGTAAAGACAGAGATACAACATACGCAGCTCCGCTAAAGGTGAAAATCAGACTTATAAATAAAGATAAGGACGAGATAAATGAGCACGAGATCTTTTTAGGAGATTTACCGCTGATGACTGATACCGGATCATTTGTAATAAATGGTGCAGAAAGAGTTATTGTCAGCCAGTTGGTTCGTTCACCGGGTATTTATTATACAATAGAACATGATAAAATAGGTAAAGAGTTGTTTATGTGTCAGGTCATCCCGAACAGAGGTGCATGGCTTGAGTACGAAACGGATTCAAACGATATTTTCTACGCAAGAGTGGACAGAACAAGAAAGGTTCCGATTACAGTACTTTTGCGTGCTTTCGGACTTGGAACAAACACACAGATTATAGATATGTTCGGAGAAGAGCCGAAGATTATGGCAAGCTTTGCAAAAGATCCTTCCGAGAATTATCAGGACGGTCTTTTAGAGCTGTATAAAAAGATAAGACCGGGTGAGCCGCTTTCTGTAGACAGTGCGGAAGGGCTTTTAAGGTCAATGTTCTTTGATGCCAGAAGATATGATTTGGCAAAGGTCGGAAGATATAAGTTCAATAAAAAGCTTCACTTCAAGAACAGAATAAAAGGACATACTCTTTCAAGAGATGTAGTGGATGAGAATACAGGCGAGGTGATTGCACAGGCTGAGACCGTAGTGGATGCGGATATCGCTACAGCTATTCAAAATGCGGCAATTCCTGCAGTGTGGATACATGGAGTGGAGAGAGAAGTCAAAGTCCTTTCAAACTTGATGGTAGATATTGAAAGCTATGTGCCTGAGCTTAGTGATCCTAAGTCTATAGGTATTACGGAACAGGTATATTATCCTGTACTTAAAAAGCTTATGGAAGAGAATGAGGGCGAAGAGCTTATAAAGGCAATCGAAAAGAGTGTCAATGAGCTTATCCCTAAGCATATAACAAAGGAAGATATCTTTGCTACCGTAAACTACAACATGCATATCGAAGAGCATATCGGCAACAAGGATGATATCGACCACTTGGGAAACAGAAGAATAAGAGCGGTAGGAGAGTTGTTACAGAACCAGTACCGTATCGGTCTTACAAGAATGGAAAGAGTTGTAAGAGAGAGAATGACTACTCAGGACATCGACTCCATTACGCCTCAGTCACTTATCAATATTAAGCCGGTAACGGCGGCGGTAAAGGAATTCTTCGGAAGTTCACAGCTGAGCCAGTTCATGGATCAAAACAATCCGCTTTCAGAGCTTACTCACAAGAGAAGACTTTCAGCTTTGGGACCGGGAGGTCTTTCAAGAGAGAGAGCAGGATTCGAGGTTCGAGACGTTCACTATACTCACTATGGAAGAATGTGCCCTATTGAGACACCTGAAGGACCTAACATCGGACTTATCAACTCACTTGCAAGTTTTGCAAGAGTAAATGAGTACGGATTTGTCGAGGCTCCTTATCGTGTGGTGGATAAGTCGATAGATCCTTTAAACCCGGTAGTAACGGATGATGTTGTATATCTTACAGCGGATGAAGAGGATAACTTCACGGTAGCACAGGCGAACGAGCCGCTTGATGCTGACGGACATTTTGTACACAACAATGTATCAGGTCGTTATCGTGACGAAACTTCAGAGTTTGCAAAGAAAAATATAGATTTGATGGACGTATCTCCCAGAATGGTGTTCTCGGTTGCTACAAGTATGATTCCTTTCCTTGAGAACGATGATGCGAACCGTGCACTTATGGGATCAAACATGCAAAGACAGGCTGTGCCTCTTATGATTACCGATGCTCCTGTAGTAGGTACCGGAATGGAGACCAAGGCCGCAGTCGACTCAGGTGTATGTGTGGTTGCAAAGAATTCGGGAACAGTAACGGAATGTTCATCAGATAAAATTGTTATAAAAAGAGATGACGATGCGGTACTTGATACATATAAGCTTATCAAGTTTGCAAGAAGCAACCAGTCAAACTCTTACAATCAAAAGCCTATAGTATTTAAGGGCAATCATGTCAATGCAGGTGAAGTTATTGCAGACGGTGCTTCCACATACAACGGTGAAATAGCACTTGGAAAGAACCCTCTTATCGGATTTATGACATGGGAAGGATATAACTACGAGGATGCCGTACTCCTCAGTGAAAGACTTGTCGAGTATGATGTATATACATCCATTCATATCGAGGAATACGAATGTGCGGCGAGAGAAACAAAGCTTGGACCTGAAGAGATCACAAGAGATGTACCGGGTGTAGGTGACGACGCTCTTAAAGACCTTGATGAGAGAGGTATCATAAGAATCGGCGCCGAGGTAAGAGCCGGAGACATTCTTGTAGGTAAGGTTACTCCAAAGGGAGAGACCGAGCTTACAGCGGAAGAAAGACTGCTTCGTGCAATCTTCGGTGAGAAGGCAAGAGAAGTAAGAGATACTTCACTTAAGGTACCGCACGGTGCATACGGTGTCGTTGTTGATGCGAAAGTATTTACAAGAGAAGCCGGAGATGAATTGGCTCCGGGAGTTACACAGAATGTAAGAATTTATATAGCACAAAAGAGAAAGATTTCAGTCGGTGATAAGATGGCGGGCCGTCATGGTAACAAGGGTGTTGTTTCCAGAGTATTGCCTGTAGAAGATATGCCTTTCCTTCCGAACGGAAGGCCGCTTGATATAGTTCTTAACCCTCTGGGTGTGCCTTCGCGTATGAACATCGGACAGGTACTTGAGATTCACCTCTCACTTGCGGCAAAGGCACTTGGATTTAATGTTGCCACTCCTGTCTTTGACGGTGCAAACGAGAACGACATTATGAACATGCTTGAAGTGGCAAATGACTATGTCAATACCGAGTGGGACAGCTTTGAAGAAAAGTATAAGGATGTATTGGAGCCTGAAGTTATAGATTACCTCGGTTCACATCTTGAGAACAGAAAGCTTTGGGAAGGTGTTCCTCTTTCAAGAGACGGTAAGGTAAGACTTCGTGACGGTAGAACCGGAGAGTACTTTGACAGCCCTGTTACAATAGGTCACATGCATTATCTTAAGCTTCACCACATGGTAGATGATAAGATCCATGCCAGATCTACAGGTCCTTACTCACTTGTTACACAGCAGCCGCTTGGCGGTAAAGCGCAGTTCGGCGGACAGAGATTCGGAGAGATGGAGGTTTGGGCACTTGAGGCATATGGTGCTTCATACACCTTACAGGAGATTCTTACCGTAAAATCCGATGATGTTACAGGCCGTGTAAAGACTTATGAGGCTGTAATCAAGGGTGAGAATATACCTGATGCAGGTATACCTGAGTCATTCAAGGTACTTTTAAAAGAGCTCCAGTCTTTGGGACTTGATATAAGTGTACTTGGAGAAGACGGAAGAGAAGTGGAACTTAAAGAGAATACGGAATATGCAGATCTCAGCATTCACTCTATTATAGAGGGTGAGAGCAGACACCATGGAAGAGAAGATTTCAAGTCTGCAGGTTATAGTGAGCAGGAAGTAAAGGAAGGGGAGTTTGTATCCGTTTCGGAAGATGCTGCCGATATGCAGAATGTCGATGCTGACTATGATGGTGATATAGATTCGGGGGATGATTCCTCCTATGACGAAGATTCATTTGATGACACAGATAATTTTGAAGAATAATCTGAAAGTGGAGTGAATACTTATACAGCAGATGCCTTTTTTGGCATCTGCGAAAAAATCAATGAAGTCGATTTATCGTTTTATATAGAAGGGAGCAAATTTTATGCCTGAAAACAATGATGCTTATCAGCCAATTTCTTTTGATGCAATTAAGATTGGTTTGGCTTCTCCTGAAAAAATACTACAGTGGTCTCACGGTGAGGTTACAAAGCCTGAGACTATCAACTATAGGACATTAAAGCCGGAGAGAGACGGTCTGTTCTGTGAAAGAATATTCGGACCGAGCAAGGATTGGGAATGTCATTGTGGTAAATACAAGAAGATACGCTACAAAGGCACAGTCTGTGACAGATGCGGCGTAGAGGTAACAAAATCCAGCGTGCGTAGAGAGCGTATGGGTCATATAAAGCTTGCAGCTCCGGTATCACATATCTGGTACTTTAAGGGTATTCCTTCAAGAATGGGTCTTATCATGGATATAGCACCTCGTATCTTGGAGAAAGTATTGTACTTTGCATCATATATAGTACTTGACGGAGGAGATACACCTCTTAACTACAAGCAGGTGCTTTCGGAAAGAGAGTACAGAGATGCAATCGAAAGCTACGGTTACGGCTCATTCAGAGCCGGCATGGGTGCGGAGAGCATCTTGGAAATACTTAAGAATATAGACCTTGAAAAAGAGTCTGAAGAGCTGAGAGAAGCATTGGTGGATGCAACCGGACAAAAAAGAGCAAAGATTATTAAGAGACTTGATGTAGTGGAGGCTTTCAGAAGCTCAGGCAATAAGCCGGAGTGGATGATACTTACAAATGTGCCTGTAATACCGCCTGATATCAGACCTATGGTACAGCTTGACGGCGGCAGATTTGCAACAAGTGACCTTAATGATTTATATAGAAGAATTATAAACAGAAACAACCGTCTTGCAAGACTCTTGGAGCTTGGTGCCCCTGATATCATTATCAGAAACGAAAAGAGAATGTTACAGGAAGCTGTAGATGCTCTTATAGATAACGGTAGAAGAGGAAGACCTGTTACAGGTCCGGGAAACAGAGCGCTTAAGTCACTTTCGGATATGTTAAAGGGTAAGCAGGGACGTTTCCGTCAAAACCTCCTCGGAAAGCGTGTTGACTATTCGGGAAGATCCGTTATCGTAGTAGGGCCTGAACTTAAGATATATCAGTGCGGTCTGCCGAAAGAGATGGCTATTGAGCTGTTTAAGCCTTTTGTAATGAAAGAGCTTGTAGAAAAGGGTACCGCACACAATATAAAATCCGCCAAGAAGATGGTAGAGAGAATGCAGACTGAAGTATGGGATATCCTTGAGGATGTTATCAAAGAGCATCCTGTAATGCTCAACAGAGCGCCTACACTTCACAGACTCGGTATCCAGGCATTTGAGCCTGTACTTGTAGAGGGTAAGGCTATCAAGCTTCATCCGCTTGTATGTACCGCTTTCAATGCCGACTTCGACGGTGACCAGATGGCTGTCCACCTTCCTCTTTCAGTAGAGGCACAGGCCGAGTGCAGATTCTTACTTCTTTCACCGAACAACCTGCTTAAGCCTTCAGACGGCGGACCGGTTGCCGTGCCTTCACAGGATATGGTACTCGGTATATACTATCTGACACAGGAAAGACCGGGAGCAAAGGGAGAAGGTAAGTTCTTTAAGAGTGTAAATGAGGCAATACTTGCATATGACAACAAGATTGTTACATTGCATTCAAAGATAAAGGTCAGAATGACCAAGGAACTTGAAAACGGAGAGATTTTGTCGGAGACTGTGGATTCTACAGTAGGTAGACTTTTATTCAATGAGATAATACCTCAGGACCTCGGATTTGTGGACAGAAGCATTCCGGGCAATGAATTAAAGTCTGAGATTGATTTCCTTGTAAAGAAAAAGCAGTGTAAGCAGATCCTTGAAAAGGTTATCAATGTACACGGACTTTCAAGAACGGCGGAAGTGCTTGATGATATAAAGGCAATCGGATACAAGTATTCGACTATTGCTTCTATGACGGTTTCCATTTCAGATATGACTGTGCCTGCAAGTAAGCCTGAGCTTATAAAGAATGCACAGGCAACCGTAGACAGAATTGCAAAGAACTTCGCCCGTGGATTTATCACTGAAGAAGAGAGATACAAGGAAGTTATAAAGACTTGGGATATGACCGATAAGCAGCTTACAAGAGACCTGCTTGACGGACTTGATGCATACAACAACATCTTCATGATGGCGGACTCAGGAGCGAGAGGTTCAGATAAGCAGATAAAACAGCTTGCAGGTATGCGTGGTCTTATGGCGGATACAACAGGTCATACTATCGAGCTTCCTATCAAGTCAAACTTCAGAGAGGGTCTTGACGTTTTGGAGTACTTTATCTCGGCACACGGTGCGAGAAAAGGACTTTCAGATACAGCTCTTCGTACAGCCGATTCAGGATACCTTACAAGAAGACTTGTAGATGTTTCACAGGATTTGATAGTTCGTGAAACAGACTGCTGTGAGGGCAAGGATATTCCATATATGGAAATCAAAGCATTCTCGGACGGCAAGGAAGTTATAGAGAGTCTTGAAGAGAGAATCACAGGCAGATATATTGCGGAGACCATCACGGATCCTGATACAGGAGAGGTTGTTATCAAAGCAAACCATATGTGTACGCCGAAGAGAGCGGCTACAGTAATGAAGGTGCTTGAGAAGCTTAACAGAGACAGCGTAAAGATAAGAACAATACTTTCATGTAAATCACATACAGGTATTTGTGCTAAATGTTACGGTGCGAACATGGCTACAGGACAGGCTGTACAGGTAGGTGAGGCTGTAGGTATTATTGCAGCACAGTCTATCGGTGAGCCGGGTACACAGCTTACCATGCGTACATTCCATACCGGAGGTGTTGCCGGTGGAGATATCACACAGGGTCTTCCTAGAGTCGAGGAGCTTTTCGAGGCAAGAAAGCCGAAGGGTCTTGCAATCATCACAGAGTTCGGCGGTGTTGTAGAGCTTAAGGATACCAAGAAGAAGCGTGAAATTATTGTTACAAATAATGAAACAGGCGAGTCAAAGGCATATCTTATACCATACGGTTCAAGAATCAAGGTGTCAAACGGTGATGTGCTTGAGGCAGGTGACGAGCTTACAGAAGGTAGTGTAAACCCACACGATATCCTCAAGATTAAGGGTGTTCGTGCCGTTCAGGATTACATGCTTCGTGAAGTTCAAAGAGTTTACAGACTTCAGGGTGTTGAGATCAACGATAAGCATATCGAGGTTATCGTTCGTCAGATGCTTAAGAAGGTAAGAATAGAAGAGAACAATGATGCGGATGTACTTCCGGGAAATTCTATGGATGTTCTGGATTACAACGATATGAATGAGAAGCTTGTTGCAGAAGGTAAGACTCCTGCAGAGGGTAAGCAGGTAATGCTCGGTATTACCAAGGCATCACTTGCAACAGACTCATTCCTTTCAGCTGCATCCTTCCAGGAGACTACAAAGGTTCTTACAGAAGCCGCTATCAATGGTAAGGTTGATCACCTTATCGGACTTAAGGAAAACGTACTTATCGGTAAGCTTATACCTGCAGGTACAGGTATGAAGAGATACAGAAATGTAACTTTGAATACAGATGAGTTAATCGGAGAAGATGACGAAATAATCCTAAGCGAGGATGATCCTGCACTTCTTGATATCAAGGATGAGCTTATAGCCGATGCCAAGGAAGCCCTTGAGCAGGAAGAAAAGGCACATGAGAAAGAGACCAAGAAGGAAGAATTTTCTGAAGAAACTTCACAAGAAGAGTCTAACGAAGATGAGCCTGCAAAAGAAGAGCTTGTAGAAGATAACGCAGAGGATTCTGCAGACGAGAGTGCGGAGTCTGTATCGGATGAAGAAACGGACGGAGCAACAGATACTGAAGAATAAAATAGCCGGTTACGGTTATATAGATAAGAGAGACTGCCAAAGGGCGGTCTCTTTTTTGTTGGTTCTGTAAGGGATGGAATCCTAATTATTTCGGATGCGGCAAAAAGAGCAGGTATGAGCGAAGAGAGATTCAGAGGATATATTAAATAGTATAGTAAGCTTTAAGTATAGAAATTATCAGACAAAAAGTTTGGACTTTAAGAAAGCGTCTTAAAGTCCAATTTTCCATAGCCGATTCCGGGGTCACCGTATTTTTTTATATATTCCTTTAGTCTCAAAATAAGGCTCGATGTTGATTTATAAGAGTATTCACCAAGCACTCTTTGACTTGCCTGAGGAAAGTCATAGTTGATATATTCTATATTGAATAGTGATTGAAATTTTCGAATACCGCTGTCTTCATCCAGTAGAGGAAGTATATTGGGGCTTAGTAGCCATGAAGAACAGTCACATTTCTTATATTCTGAAAAAATCTTACCGGCAAGTATAATAGATCTTTTACAATCATCAATATCAAGTTTCTTGCCCTCAGGAATATGTATATGTACAATATTACCTACAGCATCCGGCTCAAATTGTAGCCTGCCGAGGCGAAATATATTACCCTTTATTGAATTTGCAACCCACAAAGCTTCTGTAAGCCCTATCTTACCGGTTTGCCTTCTATATACTTCCTGCCATATTTTAATGTCCGACATGGTATCAAAATAAATTTGTTCAAGTGCCGCCTTGTTATTGTAAAGGCTTGTAACATTGGTTGATTTTAGATTTAAACTATCGGTAAAAATATCAAAGTTATCACAGGCAAACAGAACATAGAGTTTTAGTAAAAAACTTTCATCATATTTATCCTGCTTACAGTGCTTTATTAAAAAATCGGTATTCACATCAAACAGCTTTTTGCAATAATTGTATTCTGAATCTTCAATGTTATAACTGTTTAAATAATCTATAATATCTTGGCAAAAGCCGGATTTATTCAAAAAATAGTTTAATTTTAACATTATCCTTTTACAGAGCCTTTCATCATTCCTGAAGTTATATATTTTCTAAATATAAGAGTTATTATGGCAGGCGGTATTATGGCAAGTATACCTGCCGCCGCACTTAGCCCGTAATGTACAGTATCCTTTGTTATAAACTCGGATGTAACGATAGCAATAGGTTTTGTATCAGCATTTGAAGCAAGTATAAGAGGTATTTGAAATTGGCTCCATGTACTTAAAAATATAATGATAATTGATGTAGCTATTAAAGGTAGTGAAAGCGGAAGTATAATATATATAAATGTTGATAATTTATTACAACCGTCAACCATAGCAGCTTCATCTAAATCTTTAGGTATAGTTACAAAGTAGTTTGACATGAGCCAAACTATAACAGGAAGATATGATGTGACATATACAAGACTGAGTGCGTACATATTATTTAACAACTTAAATTGTATAAACATCTTATATATAGGTATAATAGTCGCCATAACAGGAATTGCCATGGTAATCAATAATGTGTTCTTTATAAGGCTTCTACCATAAAAATTAAACCTGCTAAGAGGATATGATGATAACAATGATATCGGTATACATATAATTATAGTGAGTATACTTGATATTATTGCATTTCTTATACCTGAAAATAACAGACTTCCCTGCCTTGAACCGAAATTTAAAAGTGTAGTATAGTTTTTTAAGTTTAATATCGGCGGGATAAAATTAAGGCTTTTTTCCAAGACCATTGAATCAGGTGTAATCGATATAATGAATGTCCAGGCGAAAGGCCCAAGATAAAATAATATGAAAATAGACAGTGCAATTATATAAAGTAACTTTTTGAATAATCTCATATTCAGTAATCGACCTCCTTATTTAAACTTCTTATGTAGAAAATACCAAGTAATATAGCCATAATCATTACAATATAAGTGTACGCACTACCTTTACCGAAATCTAAAAAGCTGAAAGTGGTAAGATAACTGTCTATAAGAACACTCTTACCTACATCAGAATATCCGTTCAGCGCTACAATCTCATCAAAAACATTTATTGCGCCTATTGAAGTTTGTGTAATTCCTATAGCCAGAAACGGAAGCATAAGCGGGAGAGTGATTTTTTGAAAAATATAAATACTTCCGGCACCGTCTATCCTGGCTGCCTCTATCAAGTGCTCATTTATAGAATGTCGGCCTGACAGACAAATCAGTGTCATGAAAGGTATCAGTCTATACGATGTTACAAATGCAACTATTATAAGTAAGCTTATTTTATTATCAAGCCATGAAACCGGAGAGTTCAGTATTCGCATATTTATCAGCAATTTATTCAAAAAACCATAACCTGAGTAGAATACAAACTTCCAAAGCAGTGCATTAACAAAAGGAGGAACTGCCCATGGTATAATGGATATAGCAAGAAGCAGGCCTGAAAATCTTACCTTTATATTGAGAAAAAGTGATACGGCTATGGAAATAATTGTAGTAAAAAGTACTACAAGCAGCAGTATAAATATTGTATTATACAGGCTGCTGTGAAATGATTTTGAAAATAAGATGTTTATATAATTTTTAAATCCTATAAACTTAACGGCATTAGGTTTGCTGAGCTTCCATTTTTTCATACTGTATGAAAAGGTAATTATTATAGGATATATCACCAGTGCAAACATAATAAGAAGCATAGGTGAGAGTAATGTATAAGCAAATTTTTCTTTCTTCATAGTATTTATTTTTCATATAAAATATATTAGCTTAGTACTTCGATCGAATCAGTACTAAGCTAAAAAAGTTAAAAGTTACTTGTTTTCAGAGATAATTTCTTTAATTTTGTCATTCATTTGTGTGAACGCTTCATCAACATTAAGATTTCCAAGTGCCATACCGTTTACTGCATTGTATATGGCATTACTCATTTCATTGTAATAAACAGGAACACCATGTGGGAAAGGTGAAGCAATAAGCTTTGCCTGATCTATCATAGCACCCGGATTCTCGATTTTTCCTTCAGAAACCAGCTTTTCCAAAACGGAGTTTCTTGTCGGCAGATTTCCCAGTTCTTCATTAAGCTTTTCCTGAATGTCGGCTGAAGTGTACCAGTCTATAAATTTTCTTGCAGCTTCTTTATTTTTTGAAAACTTTGTTATTCCAAGCGCTTCAGGAAGTGCCATAGTGTGTTTTGCGGTATCTGATTTTCCAGGCATAAGTATAGGCGTAACCTCACCTACGACCTTACTTTTTTCTTTATTTTGTACTGTACTTATATATGAAGTAGGTCCGGTCAAATAACTTGCGCTACCGTCGGTAAGTCTCTCATAGGTCTTGCCGCCGTCAGCTGTTTTATCGGCAGGGTCAATAAGGTCTTCTTTTATCAGTTTATCGTAAAAATTAAGAGCATCTTTCACTGAAGACTCGTTCAATGTACCGTCGTCGTTAAATACTACATCATTCATTGTATATGCAGTCCATATAAGTCCTGTACTTGCTTTTTCCTCAGCAGTAAGAACAAGCGGATAAGGATGTTCGGCGATACCCGCATCTTTTATTGCCTTAACTGCCGTATAGACTTCATCATATGTTTTTGGTGCCTGAGTAATACCGGCTTCGGCAAATTGTTTTGTATTATAATATGCTATTCTGTAGTCATTAGAATATGGTATTGCAAGAATCTTCCCGTCTACAGAAAATGTGGAAAGAGTGGTCATATCCTCCCTGAGCGAGTCGTCAACAGTTAGAGGTTCAAGCCAATCGGCCTCATTGAATTCACCGACCCATGACCAGTCAACTTCTACAACATCTGCGCTTGCTTCCCCACCGCTTGAAGCTATAGAAATTTTATCCCTTATAGCATCCCAGTCAACTTGATTGATTGTTACATTTATTCCTGTTTCTTTTGTGAACTCTTGTATAAGTGAATCTGAAGGTACTGCCCATTCAGGAATCATAACAGTTAATGAATCGGAGCCTTTTTTACTCTCATCACTGTTATCAGAGGTGTTTTGGGTATCTGCTGTAGTTGTCTGCTTTTTTGTATCGGTTGAGCAGGCTGATAGTGACAGTGTCATCAATGTGATTAAACCTATTGATGCAATTAGATTTTTTTTCATAAACTATTGTATATGTAGTACATATCCTTTCTTTGATTATAAAATATTTTAAAAGTATAACAAAAAACAGCAATAAATTCTATTTATATTCAAAAAACAGATAGATAATGTAATATAATTTAAAAGATATATAAATGATTATACAGGGTATATTTCCTGCAAAAATAATCAAGTTTTTTGTAAAATTCTTAGGTTGACTTTTATATAACTAATGTCTAAAATTTTAATTAGGGCATAGATGCGTACATTTTTTATACAGTTTTACAAAATAATTATATAAGACAAGTGAATTTCTAAAGGGGGGAAGATGCAACAAGATATAATATTTATACCTCTTGGCGGAGGACAGAGAGTGGGGGCAAGCTGCTACTACTTAAAAGTGGGGGATGCCAATATCATCTTGGATGCGGGAATAGGCATTGACGACGGACTTGAGTTCGGACCGGATTTTCAGTTTCTTATAAGGACACCTTTTATACAATCAATGACACAGATCAACAATATCTTTATATCCCATGCACATATGGATCATGTAGGATACTTGCTGAAGCTTATGAATCAGACAAGCTATGCAGGTGTATATATGACTGAGATCACAAAAGTTTTATCGGAATATCAGCTTTATGACAGACTGTTTATAGGTAAGTCAAGAGATGAGAATACAAGATTGGCTGCAAGAAGTCTGTTGGAAAGAATTGCGACTGTCAGCTTTATGCAGACTATGGATTTTGGAAAGTACAAGGTTACATTCTATCCGGCAGGGCATATGCCCGGTGCTATGATGATGCTTTTTGAAACAGGAAAGAAAAGAATACTGTATACAGGAGATTATTCATTGAATAATACCTCATTGACACAGGGATGCATGATACCTAAGGATGTTGAAATAGATACCGTTATAATATGCGGACTTCATGCCAAGCATCCTGACTATACCAAAAAGTCGGATGCGATATATAAACAGGCAGGGTATGTGCTCCATACAGTAAAAGATAACCGTCAATCTCTGCTTTGTCAGATACCGCAGCTTAGCAAAGGAATAGAATTTATAAAAAAACTGAATGATTGGAATGATACCGGAGTACCGATATATATAGACCGCTCAATCATGGATATGGTGGTAAAGATGGAAAAACTCTCAGTACCCGTTCTTAACGCGTACAACAAAGTGATGGGGGATGAGAAGCCGTCTGCGCCGCATATATATTTGACGTCCGATAGGAACACAAAGTGGGCAGGTCATTATAAAAGTATTAAGGTTGATTTCTCATTACATGAGGATTTTAACGAGATGAAGCAGTTTTTAAAAAGAATAAATCCCAGGCAGGCAATAGTGGTACACTGCGGCAAGGAAAATTCAGTATTTGATGATACGATTGAGCAGGAAATGATGAAGGATGTGGATTGTAGGACACAGTTTACATTTGCAGAAGAAGAAGAAGTATACAGGCTTTAATAAGGGGGAACTATGCTAAATATCAATGAAGAAAAAATCAATGAAGTTGTACAGAACATACATGAGGCTATGGTCAGAAAAGCCAAGAAAAGCGGGAAGTCAAGTGAGGAAATAGTCACCGAGAGCAGGATTTTTTCTATTATATGCAGTGATTTTGACCTGGCACCGTCTAAGGTGGCTACGCTTATGAACAGTAACTACGGATATGATATGACCGGCGAAGAAGTTATACGGATTTTTAGGAACAGAAAGATGGCAAATCCGAACGAAAGAAAAGAGCTTTTCAAATGGGCGGACAATGTTGCGAGGCTTTTTAAAGGCGCAATGCTTGGAAAGAAAGAAAAGTTTGAAAAATTTGAAAGCCTTAGAAAAGAACCGGCACTAAAGAGCGGAAAGAAGCACGATTCACAGGACAGGATTGCAGCGATAATGATATATGAAAACTATCCTGAGATTGATATTTTTGATGATAAGAACAGCCTTTATCTGCTTGGAAATACAATGGCAAAGTACTTTTTCTATGATATGGTGGATGCCGTTCGCAATGTATACTTTTTTAATGAAAATGACGGAAGCAGAGCCGGACAAACCGAGAAAAAGAATAAGCTTTCATATGAGCAGGCACTCAGAAAAGTGGAGCAGCTTGAGAGTGCACTTGAGAGAACCAATACAATGCTTCAGGATTTGCAAGATGAGTTTGACGAGCAGCTTGAGGCAAGCAAGGTAAAGGAACTGGCGGATTTTTTTGCTATGCTCAATTCGGAAAAGTACGGTTGTATACTGGATGAGCTTTTGGTGGTAAGAAAGGGAGTGGATGCTCTCAGAAAGAGCAATTATGAGTTGCCTATAGAGATAAACGGGCTTCTTATTATGGTAAAGAAACTTGTACAGTTTGTGCGTGACAGTCATATAGAACCTATGATGAAGATAGATTCAATCAAGGAAGTGAGTGCTTGTGATATTGAGTTTTGTAATTACGAGGGTTCACCTTTTGACAGTGATAAAACCAAGAAAGTGAGGGTAATATCTCCGGGATGGGTATATAAGGACAAGGATTTGCAGATTTCAAGGCCTAAGGTAAAGGAGGTGAAGTCATGAACGATTTATGTGTAGGAATAGATCTTGGTACTACCAATTCGGTACTTGCAACTATCAATGAGAAGCCTAACGGTGATATTGTAAGTAAAGTTGTAGAGATTTCAAGAGCGGTGGATATGTACAATGCCGTATCGGGTGAAGCTAAGCTTACCACTATGAAAAAGCCCACGCTTCCGTCATGTGTATACTACAGACAGGAGAAAAACTACGAGCCGCTTGTGGGAGATTTTGCAAAGATGCAATACCCTTTGCGTCCGCATCTTGTGGCAAAGTCTATAAAGAGTCAGATGGGCAGGTCTGTTGCGGAAGGGCTGTCACCTGATATTCCGGATAAGACTCCTGCACAGATTTCTGCAAGGATTTTAAAGCATTTACTCAGAGAGGCGTCAAAGGTTTACAGATTGGACATAAAGGACGCGGTAATTACGGTGCCTGCAAACTTTGACTCCGCTATGTGTAAGGCTACAAGAGATGCGGCTGAACTTGCAGGTATTAAGGTAAAAAACGATGACGGCACTGAAAGAGCTGTACTTTTGTCGGAGCCGAATGCCGTAATTTACGACCTTATAAATCAGATTCATAACGGTGAAATTTCAAGTCATATCTTGGATCTCAGTGAGAAAAAGAGGGTATTGGTATTTGACCTTGGCGGCGGCACACTTGATATCACAATGCATGAGATAAAGAGGCGAGAAGATAATAAAGAGATATTAAAAGTAGATGAGATAGCTACCAACAGATATACGCTTCTTGGCGGTGACGACTTTGATGAAGTGATTGCGGGGGCTATGTATGAAAGATATTTGAAACAATACGGCAGCCACCCTGATGTTGTAAATAAGCTTAAGAAAGAAACAAAGGTCATAATGCCTCAGCTTTTGGTATATGCGGAGCATCTCAAACTTGAATTAAATGAAAGATGCGGTGACGACTACGATTCGGGATGGGACGATCCTGATGAAGATATAGAGATTTCAACAGGCGGAAATATGGGAGGTATTGGATACTCCTATGATGATACATTTACACAAAAAGAAGTGGAAGATATATTGTCGGTATTTATGGGAGGAGACCTTAAATATGAAGATTATAAAAAAATTGAAAGTATAAAGAATACAAAGAATATCATTTATCCTATACTTGATGTTTTAAAAAAGGCTACAGAAAAGCTGAATGTTGATGATATATCTGTAGATGCTGTAATTGTAAACGGCGGAATGTCCAAGTTCTATATGGTTACAGACAGACTGAAGGAGTTTTTCGGATTTGAACCTATTGTTGCGCTTGATCCGGATCAGGCGGTAGCAAGAGGTGCGGCCGTATATCATTATTATTTGAACAAGTATGACGAGATGAAGGATGATATGAGAATGCTTGGAAATGAAGCCGGTGAGATATCATCTGTTCAAAGTAATAATACGATGAGAACTATGCCGCAGGTGGCAATAGAGTGGGGAGATAATATCCTAAATGACTGTTTGTACCTTGGAGTAAAAAACGGTGCGGTTCATGAGATTATTCCTACAGGTGCCAAACTTCCGTACCTGTCAAATACTATGAGCGGCTTTAGAGTGGAGCCCGGTCAGAATCTGATAGCAGTACCTATAAAGAGTAAAAATCTTGACGGAACATACAGAACTATTGCAAACGGTAATATTACCTTCAATCAAAAGTATTATAACGGTGCATATGTGGCGTTTAAGATACATATGGGTAAGAACAAGGTAATAAGTATGAAGGCTTGGACCAGCAAAGACCTTGCAGGCAAATCAAAGCTTGAGGAAGGGTATACTGAGATTACTATTGACAGTAGTGAACAGTCGGGAGCCAAGTCAAAGATTATGGCACCTACCGGCAGTAAATTGCAGCCGAAAGATGAGATCAACAATCTGCTTCAGCTGTGCCAAAATTATGAGAAATGTAGGAATAAACTTGAAAAGGTCAATCTTGCAAAGAGGATTTTTTCCTGCGGTACAAGTATCTGCAATGCATCCAATAAAGATGAATTTGCGGAGGTGATACTTGACGCACTCAAAAATGTCACACTTGAGGAAGCCAGAAAGAGATTGTTTGTCATAGCAAGAAAAATCGGAAATTCTTGGAGCGATGATGAAAAAAGAAAGCTTTCAAAACTTTGCATGAGCCAAATAAGTACTGAAATCAGCGGATTTTCAATTACAGGAGGACCGAAGATTTCCACAAATATTCAGGCTATATATACTTTGGGTATGTGCGGCAGTATGGACCAGCTCAGTAAGCTCTCGGCGCTACACTCCAATTCCAGATATTTACAGGCCTGTCTTTACACTCATGCAAAGACAAGGTCGGATTTGCAGTGGATTCAGGATGAATTTGAGGCTAACGCCAAAAAGAGCTTAAAGGGAGCCGGCAACAATATTCAGTTCAGTGCCTATGCAATAGGAATAGCACTCAGAAAATCCGATTCAGGTACAGAGATACTTTCAAGCTCGGCAAGAGGCAAGATAGTAAAGAATATGTGCAATATCATAATATCCGGAAAGCTGAGTGAAGAGGCGCTTACAAGCTGCATCATTGCAATCGGTTGGATATGTGACAGCAGAACGGAAGCTTCCGATATTGAAGATACAATAATCGACTATGCGCTAAAGACCGTCAGAGATATCAAGTATGTCTATTCACCAAGTACAGTGATGAAGGATGAAAAGATGATTGATATAGTCACAAAGATGATAAACGGTGATTCACTTGACAGCTATGAGGAAAAATTCCTGCTGACCAAGTTGAATATATAATCAACCCTTTATACTTTCACCGATTAACCCCTTTATCAAAAACTTTTGTATAAAAATAAATATAATAATTGTAGGAATCATAGAGACAACACTTGCAGCCATCTGAGTTTCCCAAGTGGTTTTATAAAGCGACTGATAGTCTGTAAGTGCTGTTGCTATGGTTCTGTTTTTTGGTGAGAGTATAAAAGTTCTTGCAAAAAGTAAATCATCATAGGCTCTGATGAATGCAAAAAGCCCTGTAGTTATTATGCCGGGCAGCATCAAAGGAGCCACTATAAATCTGACTCCCTCAAGCCTTGTGGCACCGTCCACCCATGCTGCCTCCTCAAGTGTTTTTGGTATAGCTTTAATATATGAATACAACAACCAAAGACTCATAGGCAGGCATACCGCCACATTGGCTATAATAAGAGCCTGTTTGGTGTCTAAAAGTCCGAACTTTTTGAATAAGATGTATATAGGAGATGCCAGTATAACCTCTGAAAACATCTGCGTAAAAATAACTGTCAGAAGTACCGCCCTTTTAAGTCTGAAGCTGTATCCGGCAAGGGCATAGGCGGCTAATATACTTAAAAATATACAAATAAGTGCCGACACAAAAGATATATAAAAACTGTTAAAAAGTGAAGGCAGTATGCTCTTTTCACCAAATAATACAGTTTTATAATTATTCCACTCAAGAGGACCGTTAAACCATGTAGGCGGCCATTTTCTGATATCCTCATATTTTTTCAGAGAGGTATTTATCATAATAAGCAGCGGACTTATAAAAACAAAAACAAATGTAGAGTATACAATTGTCCTTATAAGTTTGAAAATTTTCTTTTTTAAAATCATTTTAAGTATCCTCTTTATTCATTGAACAGTAAATAAAGGTAAATATAAATAAAATACTTACAACAAGACAAGACAGAGCGTATGCAACACCGAGTTCAAACTTAGAGAAGGCTTCTTCATATATCTTGAGCATAAGTGTTTCGGTACTTCTCATCGGTCCTCCGCCTGTCAGCACAAAGATTACATTAAAAGAGTTAAATGTCCATATACCTACAAGTGTTAATGTGACAAAGAATACTCTTTTTATACAAGGGCAGGTTATATGGATAAAACGCATGAAAACACAGGCACCGTCTATTTTGGCACTTTCATACAGTGAAGGGTTAATATTTGAAAGTCCGGATATAAATATCATAGCTACCATAGGGATACCAAGCCAAGCATCTACAAAAGATGCGGCAAAAAAGGCCGCTGTAGGACTTGAGAGAAAACTTATATTTTCATGTATCAGTCCGAATTTTTGAAGATAAAAATTAAGATAGCCGTAGTTTCCGTCAAAAATCCACTTCCATACAACAGCAACAGCTACCTGCTGCATAGCCCATGGAAGCAGCGTCAGAAACTTCAATACCTTTGAAAAGTACATATCACTGCTTAAAAATAATGCAGTTATAAAACCCAGCGAGAGCTTTAAAAACAGTGTAAAAGCGGTATACCTGAATGTAAGTGATAATGTAGGCAGCAGGTATTTTGAATTGAATATTTTTTTGAAATTGTCAAAGCCTATAAAACTTCTGTGACCGTCTATGATTGCAATCTTATAAAAAGACCCCGATATAATATGATATATCGGGTATCCAAACAGTAATGCTACTGATATAAGTAAAGGCAACAGCAATATATACGGTTGAAAGTCTTTTTTTATATTTGGGAAGATTCCATGTCTATTGTGCAACTTGTGACTGTGCCTCATCTAACGCCTCTTTTGCTCCCATCTCACCGGTAAGAGTTTTTTGCACTGCGGTAAGGAATGCTTTGTTAAAGCTGTCCCAGTCAGCCACCTGCGGTTCACTGATTCCATACTCTATGCTTGCTGCAAACGGTTGCATAAATTCACTTTTGAATCTTTCGTCATTAAACTCTTCTTTCAGTATCGGGAACCAACCGAAGGCTTCTGAAACAGGTCTTTGATATTCAGGCTGCCCCATAAATTCAACAAACTTCCAAGCCAAGTCTTTGTTCTTACTGATACTTGAGATAACATAGGAGTCGGTTACCAAAGTCTCGGCCTGTTTCTTGCCTGCAGGAAGTATTGCAACCTTATAAGGTGATTTATCAGCCGCCTTATCAAGGGTTTCCTTCTCCCAAGGTCCTGATACAAACATTGCAAGATTGCCGTTTGCAAATAATGTGGCCTGGTCTTCTCTTGCAGTGCTTACAACATCGGGAACAAGTTTTTCATCATTGAATTTTTTCAGGTACTCAAGTGTAGCTACATTTTGTGAAGTGTCAAAGGTTATTTCACCCTTGTCATCTACAAGAGCACCTCCGTTTTGATATATAAAGTTCAGAAGTTCGTCTGTACCGCTTGTAATATCTGTAGGTATGGAAAATCCGTATATGTCGGGATTTTTTGAATGCACATCCTTTGCGACGGACAAAAGTTCATCCCAATTGGTAGGCGGAGTCTCTATAAGGTCGCTTCGGTAATAAAGCGCTCTTGATGAAAACGCCATAGGTATACCGTATTGCTTTCCGTCTACAGTTCCGGTTGCCAGTACTGATTCAACTCTGTCTTTTTTGAAATCATCAGTTATATGAGAACTGAGATCTTCTGCGATACCCAGTGTAGCAAGTTGCTTTAATGTTCTTGAACCTGTAAGCATTATATCAGGTGCGTCACCGGCTTGATACAGTGAGACAATTTTTGAGTTGAGTTCGTCCCAACCTACAGAGACTATCGCCACCTTAACACCCTCATTTGCCTTCTCAAATCCTGAAATACCGGCGTCAAGTTCCTTCTTCAAATATCCGCTGTCATAGCCCGGTACAAGCAGTTTTAAAGTTTTGGAATCTGTTGATGTAGCGGATGTGGACTCTAAGGAAGCGGCAGTTGACTGAGTGTCATCCGTTTTTTGTGAAGATGAACACCCTGTAAGTAATGTACCTGCAAGCATCATACTTACAAGACCGAATGATAAGATTTTTTTCATAATTATTATTTATAACCTTTCTTTTGTATTAGACGGAGTAAATTATAACAAATAGTATAAATAACATCTATCTGTATTGAAAAAAACAATATAATGCAATGATTTATTTGAAAAATATATAATTATATCTGTGATTTTATATTAAAATATTCTGAGAAAGGTATATTAAGATTATGAAAAGTAAAGATGAACTGTTAAAGTTACTTGCAGAATATGTTAAAGATATGGAAGATGAAAAGATAAAGGATGTAGCAAGAGCGTATCTTGAAGCGGGATATCCGGCAAAAGACGGTATACTTGACGGGCTTACAGTTGGAATGAAAGAGGCCGGAAAGCTTTATGATGAGGAAGAGTACTATATCGCCGAATTGCTTTTATGTGCCGATGCGATGTATGCCGGAATAGATGTATTAAAGGCTGAAATAAAAAAAGATACTGAAAAAAAGACAAAGGCGGTAATAGGTGTAATAGATGGTGATACACATGATATAGGTAAAAATCTGGTAAAGATAATGCTTGAAACGGCGGGATTTGATATGATTGACCTTGGCAAGGATGTGGCGGCAAAAGATTTTATAAAGGCGGCCATAGATAATAAGGCAAGTCTTGTATGTATGTCGTCACTTATGTCTACGACCATGTACGGTATGAAAAAAGTAATAGATGGGCTTGTAGAATGTGGGTATCGTGACAGTGTAAAGATTATGGTAGGCGGAGGCCCCGTTACAAAAAGTTTTGCAATTCAGATAGGTGCTGACGCATATTCGGACAATGCAATAGAAGCTGTAAATGTTGCAAAGAGACTTTGCGGGTTAAACTGATATGACGGCAGATTTATGTGATTGTAATGTAGAGATATTTGAAAATAACAGTTTATATAATAAAAATGTATATGAGCTTGACGGAATATTGCAATGCTTTGACAATGAAAACGCACTTAATCTTATATACAGGTATATCTTAAAATATAACAGCCTGAAAGATTATACAAGATTAAAATTGCAAATCAAATTAGATACCGTGGTTGACGGACTTATAGATGAAGCAAAGAATGCCTTGAATAGCGGGTATAAGATAATAAGCCTTGCAGACCCTCTTTCAGGAATGAAATTTTTGGGAGAGAGAGGTGCAAGGATTTATATTAAAAAAATATTTACAGACTTTCTTGTCAGGTTAAAAAAACTGTGTGAGAAATATGGCGGACATATTCATATTTGTCCAAGATTAAGTTTTTTACTCTACAACTATTGTGAGCTTTGTATTGAGTTTAAAAATGTAAGACTTTCTAAAGCGTATGATTCACTGCTTGAGGCCATACTTTTTGAGAGTGTGGATACAGTGACGGCCTGTAAATGTATACATTTTTTGGGAAAAGTGGATGAAATCACAGTACTTAGATGGGAGCGGTATGACAATACTTGATTTTTTGAGAGAAAATAATATATGTTTGGATGCCGCCTGCAACGGACTTGGAATTTGCGGAAAATGTAAAATAAAAATCGGAAATCTGAAAGCCTTTGAAGGCGAAAGAAAAGTGCTGGGTGATAAAGATATAGATGCAGGATACAGACTTGCATGTATGCACTCTGTGGATGAATGTGACAAAGAGATTATATTAAAGGATATTAAAGAAAGCACCGGCAGTGTAGTACTTGTGGACGGTTTTATGCCGAAGGTGAGTCATACAAATATATGTGATAAATACGGTATAGCTATAGATATAGGTACCACGACAGTAGCTATGGAACTTATAGACTTGAGCAATGCCGCTATAATAGCAAAAGCGTCGGATATAAATTCACAAATCGCATTCGGATTTGATGTAATGAGCAGGATTGCATATACCATGGAAAATGTTGACGGGTTTTTTAAGCTTCAAAAGAGTATTGTGCATACTTTAAATATGCTTATAGATAAATTGCAGGCTGATACAGGTAAGGTCGGAGAAGATATAGCAGAAATAACTGTGGCGGCAAATACAGTTATGTGCCATATTTTATTGGGTGAGAGTGTGGAAGGCCTTGGAAAATATCCTTTCTCACCTGTATTTACAAAGAGTAGGAGTGTGGCAGCCTCAGATATCGGAATAAAATCAGATGCAAAAGTCACAACATTGCCTCATATATCAGGTTTTGTAGGTTCGGATATAGTTGCAGGAGTGTATGCAAGCGTATTATGTAAGGATAATAAAAATGTACTCTTTATAGATATAGGAACCAACGGTGAAATGATTTTGAAATCCGGAAATAAGTTACTTGCGACCTCATGTGCCACAGGACCTGCACTTGAAGGCATGAATATATCATGCGGTATGAGAGCGGGAGAAGGTGCTATAGATAATTTTTGCATTGATGAAAATAAATTAAGCTATACAACTGTCGGAAATAGAGCTGCTGTAGGTATATGCGGAAGCGGAGTACTTGCAATGGTCAGAGAGCTTCTTAAAAATAATATTATAAACGTTAGGGGAGCTATAGATATTGAAAATCAAAAGAAAGCATATGATTTTATAGCCTTTGATAAATCAGATAAACCTTTTATAAAGATATCGGATGATATATATTTTACATCTAAAGATATAAGACAGGTACAACTGGCAAAGGGTGCGATATTGTCAGGGATTTTGGCACTTGTAAGTAAAGCAAAGCTTGAATTAAAGGATATATCGAAGGTATATATTGCAGGTCAGTTCGGTAAGTATATTAGTGTAGATTCTTTCTTTTGTGTCGGACTTTTACCGATTGAATTTTTTGATAAGGTTGAATACCTTGGAAATACTGCATTGGCAGGGGCATATACGGCACTTTTAGATAAATATGCAATAGAGGATATGAGTTTACTCTCAAATAAAACCGAATTTTTTGAGCTTTCAAGGATTGATAATTATGACAGGATTTTTGCAAAGGCTTTGAGATTTAACGGAGAAAATATATGAAACTTAAGATTCACAAAAATGATAAGATGACACCCGATGAAAGAGCAAGGGCAATTGCCGAAAAAAGAGATTATGATAGAATAATGATGGATCCTTTTTTAGGCGAGATAAAGGCGAGGCTTATAGGCAAGAATACAAGACAATATTGGAGAAATGAAGATAATCTTGTTATGGGTGATGTGGAAGCTGTGAACAGATTCGGACTTGACGGTATGGGAGTCGGTCCGAATGCGTACGGTATAGCGGAAGCAATGGGAATTGTGCCTCACTATCCTGAGCAGGGTTTAATTTATGTGGAAAAGCATCCGATAGACAGTATAGAAGAGGTGGAGAAGCTTAAAGATATTACACTTGATAGCGGAAGTCTCAGAATGTACTATAATGTAACTGCAAGACTTAGAGAGATTGCAGAAGGGTTTTGCGGTGTAGGTGTTTCGGTTTCAGGTCCTATAACATTGGCAGGATTTGTACTGGGAACGGATAAGCTTTTAAAAGCAATGATAAAATCGCCTGATAAAGTACATATTTTTCTAAGGTATATCACAGAGAATGTAAAATATGTTGTTGATAAGTTTTCGGCACTTGATGTGGGATTTTCTATGGCTGACCCTATAGCGTCATGTACTATGATAAGCCCGAAGATGTACAAAGATTTCGCATATCCGTATACTGTTGAGATAAGCTCATATATAAAAGAAAAGTCGGGCAGAGCACCAAGCTATCATATCTGCGGCAATACAAGAAAAATATGGGAGTATATAAAGGAGTTGGATATCGGCGTTTTCAGTGTGGACAATGAAATGGACATTGACGAGACTTGTGAGTTTTTTGCAGATTCAAAGATGATTGCAGGTAATGTGGCTCCTGTAGCCACTATATGTAACGGTAGCAAAACTGATATAGAAAGAGAAGTAAAAAAATGTATACTTGCAGGGAGAAAGTGTAAAAATGGATTTATGCTTGCTCCCGGATGTAATCTTCCTTTGGTTACGACAGATGAGAAGATTGATATGTTTTTGGACACAGGCAGAAAATATGGTATCATGATATAAACATAAAATTTGCGGATTGGAATATATTATGATAAAAGATAGGGAAAATGCCTTGGCAGGTGCCAGATGTATTATTCAAAACTGGTTGGAGGCAAAGGAAAGTGAAGTGATACACTTTATAACCGATGAAAGCCATGTAAAAGAGGCTGATATTTTTGAGCTGGCAGCCTTTGAATGCGGAGTTGTTCCGAAGATAAGTATACTCTCTTTGGACGGAGTGCAGTCCGGAGAGGTGATAGATAAGATGAAGAACACCATGTACTACTCGGATGTGATAGTGGGTGCTACACATTATTCATTTGTAACTACGGAGGCTGTGGAGTTTGCACTGAAAAAAGGCTCGAGATTTTTGTCTTTTCCTATGCATACAAACGACGGAAGTTGTATATTTGAAAGAGAATTTATAAGGATGAGCCCGAAGCAGGCAAAGAAAATGGGAAAGTCTGTAGCACAGAGTATAACGGACGCTAAAGAGGTTGTGGTAAAAACAAAGAAAGGAACAAATGTTGCTTTTTCTACAAAGAACAGAAATGCAGGCATATTTGCAGGAAGTTGTACAAGAAAGGGTAAGATTGACTCTTCAAGTTTTGAGGTGTATGTACCGATTGTAGAGACTGCGACAAAAGGCAGAGTCATAGCTGACGGTTCACTTGGTTATCTTGGGAAAATAAGCGAACCGATAGAGCTGATATTTGAAGCCGGCTACTTGGTAGAGATAAACGGCGGAGAGGATGCTCTCAGATTAAAAAAGTATATGGAGAGTTTCGGTGACAAGGAGATTTATTGTGCTGCGGAACTTGGTATCGGACTTAATACAAAGTCAAAATGTGACGGTATTTGCTATATTGAGGATGAGTCTGCATACGGCACATTTCATATAGGGTTTGGAAGAAATATCGCACTTGGCGGAATGCATGAGGCAAGGGGACATTTTGATATTGTTACACACAGCCCCGATATATTTGTTGATGAAGTTGTTATAATGGAGAATGGGGAGTTTATTATATAAACCTTAAAATATTCATACTATTATCGTAAGTAAATTGTAATCAAATATTGCATTTTAACAGCGAATATTCTATTATATACATAAAGAACCATATATTTATCCATAAATATATAGTTTTGTTTGTTATGGGAATATATCATTTTTTACATTAAGCAGTGACTGAGCATTTTGATATTTTCCGAAAATAATAGAAAGTGAGAAGCATATGGAGATTTTAAAACTGATTGGTGTGCTGGTAGTAATAGTAGGTCTTGCTTTGAAACTGGACACACTGGCTACGGTAGTGGTTGCGGGAATTATAACAGGTTTCGTAGCAGGAATGTCGCCTTTGGATATTCTTACGGTGCTGGGAAATGCATTTATTTCACAGAGAATATCTACACTTTTTGTACTTGCACTGCCTGCAATAGGTATTTGTGAGAGATACGGACTTAAGGATAAGGCTGTAGATTTGATAAAGAAGATTGCAAATGCCACTACAGGAAGGATTTTGTCACTTTATCTTGCAATCCGTGTGTTTGCAGCGGCTACATCGCTTCGTATAGGTGGACATATACAGTTTATCAGACCTCTTATACATCCAATGTCAAGAGGTGCGGCTGTAGCAAAGTACGGAGAGCTTAGTGAGGATGTGGAGGACGACATCAAAGGACTTTGTGCCGGCGTTGAAAACTTCGGAAACTTTTTCGGACAGAACTGTTTCCTCGGTGCTTCAGGTACACTCCTTATAGTAAGTACACTTACAGAGCAGGGAGTCAATGTAATGAAGGACGGTAATCCTGTGCCTGTAGACGTACTCGGAATAGCTATGTGGTCTATTCCTATTGCTATAGTTTCTGTAATACTCGGAATTATATATTTCATCATTTATGACAGAAAACTTGAAAAAGCATTGGGGGGTAAATAATGGACAGTGTATTAAAACTTTCTGAGATTGCAACATGGGGTATGTCAAAAATTGTTGCAGAGATTTTCTTTATAATCATAGGTATAGTTTTCATCCTTGTAGGATTAAAAGCACTTGCCGACAAGCAGTTTGCAAACAGAAATACAAGTGCATTATTTTGGTTTGTTGTGGCATTTACATTTATAGCAGGTCCTTATGTACCTAAGTTTATAACAGGAATATGTGTAGTGCTTATGGCGATACTTACAGCTATAGGTAAGGTGGGACAGAGCGCCAGTGATGTGCCTACAGCCGAGGAGACAAGAGCTAATGCGAACAAACTTGGAAATAAGATTTTTATCGCACCTTTAGTGCTTGCACTCAGTGCATGGATTATCGCTACGGTTTGGAAAAAGCTCGGTGCAAACAATGCTGTAGGACTTTCGGCGATAATTGCATTGATAGTTGTATTTGCAGTAACAGGTTCAAAGAAAGAGTATGCCGTAAAGGACGGAACAAGACTTATGGACAATATAGGTCCTGTAGGACTTTTGCCACAGGTATTGGCGGCACTCGGTGCATTGTTTACAGCTGCCGGAGTAGGTGATGTTATTGCAAAGGGAATTGAGATGGTAATTCCACATAACAACAGACTTATTGCGGTTATAGTATACTGCCTTGCAATGGCAATTTTTACAGCCATTATGGGAAACGGCTTTGCCGCATTCTCGGTTATTACTGTAGGTATAGGTATTCCTTTCCTTATCAATCAGGGAGCAAATCCTTTGGTAGTAGGTGCTATGGGTCTTACGGCAGGTTATTGCGGTACTTTGATGACACCTATGGCGGCAAACTTCAATATTATGCCTGCGGCGCTACTTGAGACGAAAAACAAATATGGTATAATAAAGATGCAATTGCCGTATGCAATAGCAATGCTTATAGCACATATTATTTTGATGTATATATGTGCGTTCAGATAGAAAGGACAGTTATGAGATTATTATTGACAGCCTTTGACCCGTTTGGCGGGGATGCAATCAATCCTGCACTTGAGGCGGTTAGATTGGTATCAGAGAAAATAGGAAGATTTGATGTTATAAAGCTTGAAGTACCGACAGTCTTCGGAAAGTCCATAGAGGCGGTGGCAACAGCTATTGAAAGTACACAGCCTGATGTGGTACTTTGTATCGGACAGGCAGGCGGAAGATATGAAATAACACCTGAGAGAGTGGCAATCAATATAGATGACGCCAGAATCGCAGATAACGAGGGCAATCAACCTATAGACAAGAAGATATTTGAAGACGGAGAGAACGCATACTTTACTACATTACCGATAAAGGCGATGGTAGAGGCAATAAGAGATGTCAATCTTCCGGCAGCCGTTTCAAACTCTGCAGGAACATTTGTATGCAATCATCTAATGTACGGTGTGCTTTATACACTTGCAAAGAAGTATCCTCATATCAAGGGAGGATTTACACATGTGCCTTTTATACCTGAGCAGGTAGCAAGAAGGACACCTGTAGCTCCTTATATGGCACTTGATGATATAAGAAGAGGACTTGAAGCGGCTATATCCGCCATTGATAAGCACTTTGACGGTGATATAGATGTAAACGGAGGAAAAGAGTTTTAAATAACTTTTACAAAACCTGTTTTGGAAATCCAAGGCAGGTTTTTTTAAATAAACCTAGATTATTCATGTCAACGCCATGAAAGTGGCTGAAAGCCCCATTATTACT
>NZ_DBHIEQ010000018.1:0-34967 GCF_057250505.1 Lachnoanaerobaculum sp.
TTATTATACCATAGAATAATTATTTGTGATGATTATTTAATTAACTATATACTAGGGAAGCCATCTCCATCCACAAAATCACTTGAATTATATTCTTGTCTATTATTCCCCCCATCTGCACTAAAAAAAGCATCCTCTACACTTTTAATATAATATTCTTTTATATTCATATATTTAGGTGGTTCTGTAATAGGTACTTCTAATGACATATTTTTATATACTTTCATATCACCACTATTGTAATGTATACTTTCAACTCTTATATCATTAAACGCTGAAGTTATCTTTTTTATAAAACTTGTAACTATATCTATATTATCTAAAATATCACTTCCACTATAAGAATTTAAATCTAATGTATCAACTAATTTTGATAAAAATCTAGAATATTGTCTTCTACCTACAGGCGTATTTAATTCCCCGTGTCTAGGCATCCAAGTTTCTACCATATTGCATATTGTATACATGAAATTATCAGCTTTATTAAGATACTCCTCTATGTATTCTTTCTTCTCTTCTTCCTCATTCCTTTGCTGTTCTATTGCCACTTCAAATATATTATTGACATATGCATCTATTAATGTAACACAGAGATCATATGTTGAAAAAGCATTACTTGAGTCTATGCTGTTTTCTGACAAAATATTCTCTACAATAGAATTTTTATTAATATTCGGTCTTATCATCTCAGGAACAATGTAATAAGCATATAAAGTTTGCTCCATCACATTTGCCAGCATATCACTTCGTATATTTCCCAAGAATAACATTAACATTCCGGCTTCGTTATCACTTACCTCTAAGAGTTCTTTAAGTACGTTAAGAATAGTTACCCTGTTTTCCTTCAAGATTTCCTGCTCTTCCATCGCTCTGATAAGTATGTTCATTTTTCTATCATCTTTAACAGTTCTTAAATCAAGCTGAGACATTATCTAACACAATGAAACAAAGTTATTTTTGTTTCTGTATACACCTTGATTAACCTCTGTCACAAGCATATGATAACTATCTATACTTTCTATTTTCTCATTTAATTTTTGAGCAAAAGCACCTATCATCTGTTTGATTTCAACCTGAGATGCATATAATTCATTTATTCTGTTTCCAAGACCCAGTATAATCTCATGATTGATGCAATTTTGATTATATAGTTCACCTAATGCCTGTGTTACATATAGATTGATCTTGTCATGATTTTGCTGTATCTCTCTTTGTGTCATTTTATTTTGTCCTGTAATAGTGTATGACATTCTCTGAAACCAATCCTGGTTCTCAAGCATTGCTACCTTTGCGTCATTTTCTTCCATTAAGTCTGTCATACCTGCTATAATCACATTCAAATTTTGATTTGACCTTGATGCCAGAAACTGAATATCATTATTAGGTACAATTTGATTTTCCATCTCTTCTCCAATCTATTTTATATTGAATCATATAAGTTTTTTAATGCCTTATTTACTGCTCTATCTTTTTCCATTATTTTATTGTATATACCATCTTGTTCTGTTACTTTGTCAGCAAAACTCTTATATTCATCCGCTGCATACTCAAGTGTTTTCATAAACGGTACATACATACTTTCAAGTGATTGATAATATGTAGCTTCTCCTAAGATATTCTTATATTCTCCTCTTCCAAAACAAGGAGCAACTATCTTATCAACTCCTGCACTTATAGCAATTGCAATAGGAATTCCTACTACAGAAGTTACACCTGCCGCTGTAATTGCTGCGTTAACAGGTATCATTATACCGGCCGTAACTCCTGATGTAACTCCGGTTTCACCGCCGGACTTTAAAACTTCTGTTATATACTCATCCTCACTAATCTCACCATTTTTCATTTTTTTATATGACAAAACAGCTTCAGTTCCCATACCTATGACACAGCCTGTCAGCCCGGCCTTTGCCATAGTTCCTGCCACATTAGATATTGTATAGCTTGGTGTAGCACTGCCATTCTCAATACTCTTTTGCCTCTGAAGTATGTCATTCTTTATTTCATTATTGTCTTTAAAACTTTCTACTGTATATCCATTGTCACTTACCACATCTACCTTTTCCGCATTAGTAATAACCGTGACATCTTTTCCTGTATTTTGTAAATGTGGATTACTATTACTTGTATATGCCTTCATTTGATAGGATGATTCTTTGCCTGTAAGAAGATTCTTCTCAACTGCATCAATTGCCGACTGATTTGATACATCTCCTAAATCATATTTCTTAAATATATTCAATGGATTATGTCTTTGCTTTTGTACCCAATCAAATTCATATCCTTTCCCTTGAAGCTGTTTTTCCATCCACATTGCCTTGCCCGACCCTGATTTTATATAATCATTCATAGCTTGATTTGAGGAAAACATGCCCCCTCTTGCACTGCTATAATTCCTATTCATCCAACTCCAAAACTCTACATTACCTGCCAAATTATCACTTATAGCATTGCTACTAACGGCTGTCTCCAATACTCTTGCCTGTCTATTTGCAAGTAATTTAGCTGTATCATTAATTACTTCCAGCCATTCATCTTTATTTTCATCCACATTACTCATATTCACTCCTCAATATTGCTTTGTATATGTATTAAGTTATTATAACCCTAATACATATACAAAAACACCTATACAACAAATATTTTTTAACTGATAAGCTCTGAAAGGAACTTTATATTTTCCTTTTCATATTCATTTAATGTAGAACTTTCAATCTGACTGAACTCATCCGGAGTGTACAAAGGAGAATACCACGCCTTTGAATCAAAGTACTCCTGTAATTCCTGATTATTAAATGTTCTTCCGTGTCTGGCATAGATTTCGTTAAGGCCATATCTGATTTGATCAATATCAAGCCCCTCGACATCCTCCCGAGTCAAATACCTTGTATCGCTTTCAGGGAATATCCAATCGCTATTAGTTGTATCATTATCTTCATTAGCACCGGTACTGTCATCTGTCATCTCAGTCTCTTCAAGTCCTACATTATAATCTCCTACTTCTTCTGAGATGTCTGTAGATTCACTTGTCTCATCTGTATATTTCTCCGTAGTAGTTATCTCAATATCCTCTTCTGAATTTCTATGCTTTATTAATCCTAAAGGAGTACCAATAAAATAATACAGAACAAAAAGAGAAATCATAAAAGTTAAAAAGTATACAGCCGCAACCTTTGTATTATTTACAAAAAGCCTATTTCCGTACAAAATTTTATTAATAATACCACCAATAATTACAGCTAAAATCACACTAACCACTAATAGTGTAATAACAACAACTCCGTTAAGCATAATATTATACCTCCTTATGCTATATATTTATCCGTATGTTCTATCATACTCTTTATTTCACTCCTATTTACAACATTTAATCCTCTCGGCGTCCTTTTAGTCAGTTGTACTTTACACATGTTATAAAGAATAGTTGCATATAACACCGTAATCTCTACAGTCCTCTTTTCTTCTTCTGTAAAACTTGACCAGCTGTAGTCTCTTCTACGTTTAGTCAAATCAATAAGCCTTACCAGCTGTTTATTATACTTATTTGCTATTTTAGCCATATTATATCCGTACTTGTCAATTACCTCATTAAGCTCATCAAAAAAACTAATGAACTCTCGGGTCTGTGCTTCTGTTTTTTTTGCCTCCTGCATCGCAATATCAGCTGAATCACTTAATCTTTTGGCATTAAACTCCATCAACAATCCACCTGCCAAAAGTCCTATTCCTGCAGAGGAAGCACTAAGTACCGTACTTCCCAGAGCCATTCCACCACCACCTGATGCAAGACTTCCTCCACCCAGTGCCGACAGTGTCGCATTTGTCGCTGCGATACCTGATAGGTCAGAAATAGCAGTTCCGGTTGATGCTGTACACAGTACAGATACTGCTGATGTTGTAGCACCTGCCGCAGCAAAACCGCCTGCCACACCTGTGGCCATACTGCCTGCAATCCCCACCAGTAATGAAACATCTCCGGATGTTTTCTTTAATTCTTGTAGCCCTTTATTATCTAAGTTAAATGAAAACGATTCTATCTTTCTAAACTCAGGTCTCTCCTGTATTCTCTCAATACAATCACTGAATGTTTTAAAAGAATCTAATATTCTCATTTCCATTTTTCCAAGTTCATCCGCTGTGGCAACGGCTTTCTTACTATGTACTGCCAGCCTACATAAAGCATTGTTTTGGATCTTTTCAGCCTCTGAAATATAACCCTTTGAATCTTTTATTTTAACAGCACTATGCACTCCCAGTGTTGCTCCGGTAGCACCCGAAGCAACACCTAAAGCAAGTAATATAAATGGAATTGCCATTCTTTATTCTCCTTAACCACAGCCTACAATTTTATTAGTTTCATTTTTTATGTCATCTGCCTCCAAAATAATACTATCATGAACACTACTATCAAAACCCCACTTATTAACCATTGTTCTTCTAGTATCCTCTTTAATGTCATCATTCATATTAAGCTGTGATATTGCTGTTGCACCAGCTTGTAATGCTATCATGGGTTCATCAAAAAATAAATCTGCAATATTCTTAGGGTGATTGATTGACGGTTTTAAAACCATTTTTTTTCTTATTCTATATGGGTCATTTTTAGCCATCTCGTCTATTCTAATTCTCAATTGATTTACATCTATCTGTGGCATACTTGGTTCCAAATTTTTCAACATAGCACGTGATAACATCAAGTACTTAAGCTGTTCATCAATAACAGTATCATATATCTCTTTATTTTCTCTAAGTATCTCTCTCCCTTCAATATTCCCATATCCCAATAAATTATAATATTGTAACAACCTATCTTCATTTTCAACTGTATCCCCATATTTACATGCATATAATACATATAAAAAGTACGCGAGATTTTCTTTTATTGTCCCACTTTCATTGAGATTAAATATTGTAAACTCACTTTCAAATATATCTAAGTTCTCTACAGAAATATCTAGTAATCTCATGCGTCCATCATTTGATAAAGGAAATGAATTTCTTATTTTATTAAGCTCTTTAACTTCCAATTGAATATTCTTTGCTGAAAGATTATTCCTATCCTCATTAGCATAAGCAAGTAATATAAGATACATTTGTTCAAAGCAATTATACTTTTCTCTTTCTGAAGTCCATTTCTGAATTCCTCTGGAAAGTAATTTTATTCCGCCTTCTACAACAAACCCTTTAATAAAGCCGTGATTTCTTCTTTCAACCTGTTTTTCCCATGCTTTATCAGATGTTGTCAATGTCCGTTTAATACCACCAAATATTTTATTTTTACCATATTGTTCAGTGTACATCCTATTAACATCATTTTGAGCATATATTGTTCCTAAATACTCAGCTATTCTATCTATTCGCTCTGTATTAGAACTAATTAAGCTAGCTATTTTGCCATAAACAGTAACTCCATTAGCTGCAGCAAAGTTTTCCTGAAATGTTCTAGACACACCAATACTGTTACTCACATATCTACTATCTCCATAAATACCTTCCATAAATACCTCTGCAATCTATGATCTAAGTTGCTTCTCCCAATTGCTACGCTCTGCCTCCAGTCTTTCTATTTCTTCGGAATTCGTGAAGCTACCCAAAAACTCTCCCTTTAATTTATTTATTCTATTATTTATTCTAATAATCTCATTGCGTGCTTTTTCATTGTTTCTACTTTTTTCTATTGATGATTTTGCAAACAAACCTAATGCCCCTAATGCCCCTGCTATAAGTAAATCTCCAGTTGTCTTATCCTTATTAATGTCATCTCTTGAATGATTTGCCATATTACCTACCTCTACCTTTCAAATATAATGTCTTCATAACCTTCGAGCACATCAACATATTCTTCAATGTATTGATTGTGATCATTATTAATATATTCAATATTATGTACCTTATCAGATAATCTCAAAAAGTATCTCTGATTTCTTAAATTCTTAAACTCATAATTATCTAACAAAATGCATGTATCTCCCTTTAATAGAACTTCATTATAAAATTCTAAATAAGCACGCATAATTGAACCCACATCTATCTCTAATTCTTTTTCTATAAATAACTGAGTTTTAACTGCATTTTCTATTGCCTCAATACATAATCTAATCCCCCTCATATTAGTGTCAATTACTTTCTCATTTAATCTCGCTTTTGCCAAAAATACAAGTCTTGGCTGGTTATCTATACTTCGTATTTCCTCTATCATCTGTTCCGTATATGATTCCAATGTGCCAATTACATCATCCAATTTACATCTTGCTATCTTGTAATCTTCAAGCTTCAATTTAGGGTTATCCTGTGCCGATTGAATTAGCCTCTTTATCCCTTTTAGTACACCAAGTTCCTTGCTAATTTGAAGTCCCTTTATTGACTGAATTTGTGTACTAATACTATCAAATGCTTCAAAAAAAGATTTTATAAGAAAATCTGCCATCTTATCAGGTTTATAAAGTTCATATTCCTTTACTAAAGATAAGACTGCTTCATCATCTGTATATCTTTCAAAAGGGATCTCAAATATTTCTTTCATTCCAATCGGTAAAACATCTTTATCTAAAGACTCCATTTGTTTACACGCAATTTCTAACAGCTTCTTTGCAGAATTACTTTTCTTCATTTTTCTTACTATTGGCTATATAGCCATATCTCTCCTTTATTATTATCAACCATAACCATCTTATATAAAATAAATACTACATATACTCCTCCTCTCTATCTAAACACCAACCTGTTTCCTCTATCACTCATAAACTCATTAAAGTCTCCTTTCCAAGGCAATTCATAGCCTTCTTTGCTACAAAAAGCAGCCAAGATATTTCTAAGTTCCTTTTCATCTGTAGCGTTATTTATCTTTACATCTAGTGATGAAAAGCTTTTTATATTACTTAACATAGCGTCCATATCATACTGTTTTGCTTCTGCTAAATATTGCGATAAGGCAATGTTTATTCGCCTCATTGAATCCAGTTCTCGCTCCAATGCACCTGTCAGCCCAAACCTGATGCCAAGCTCTCTAATTATAAGTTGAATCAATCTAAACCATGCAATAATATTAAGCTGAGTAAAGAATAGCACCCAGTTCCCACCTGATTTTACTCCGGCAGATATTCCGTCCAGACAACATAATGTTCCCGAGCCTACTAATAGCATTATTCTCAGCTTCTCACTTCTAATATTTGGTATACACTCTGCAACAGGTCTTTTATCTACATAGTGATGTCTCACTGCCCAACAAAATTTTATTGCTAAATCTGTGAGTATTACCGGAATTGACATTGCAAGTCCATACCTAAAATCATATCCTTCTTGAAATGTTCGAATTGCTATTGTAGCCAAATCCTGCCTATCTTTACCGACATCAAATTTCCCGATTTTACATAACTGAAACAGTTCAAAAAATGGTATTACAATGCCTGCACCTCTACCTCCTTGTCCTCTGCTTCCGGAACTGCCTGCAATATCTGACATAATATGACCTATCCAATTTACAATACCGCAAAATAGCTTTGATACAAAATTATTTCCTCGCAACTCAAAGCTTTTTGTATTTATCGAAATTACTTTTCCATCAGCAATAAATGTCGATGTAGCTGTAAACTGATTCAAAATTGAAAAGAATAAACCTACAATGTCGGGAGAATGCCCCAAACTCATCATATGATGGTTTTTTGTAGTCATATTGAATATTCCGTCTACATCCATAGTATGCCTTTGGTCATAATTTACTCGAAATTTTTTCTCTAAAAAGCCTATAGCACTTGCTATATTGTTTTCTTTTCCCTCAGCCGGTTCCCAACCAACTAACTTGGCAAAACTCTTTACCGCATTATCAACCTGACTATCCATCCAACTTACTAAAGCGCTATCTTTAGGTGAACCAACCATAAAAATATCTATCATTCCACCTATGACACCACATCCGACAGCTATAAGATAATCGTATTTATCACATTTATCTTTTAATAAAAGCAGTTCTTTATTACTGTCAAATTTTGCTTTGTTAAAATATTTATTATCATCAACCATTTTTCTCCCCTATCACCCTCACATTCTCTCCCTGGCTCCTCAGCCACATATCTATGCCGTTGCCGAATGCCTCAGCTCTTATTATGTACTTGCCGTCCTTTTCGCTTTCTATCTTTGCTGTGGGTAGGCGATCAAGTATGGCATCGACATCGTAGCCGCTGTATTCAAAGCGTATTCGTTCAAGCTTGCCTCCATACATGAATTGGATTCGTTTTCTGAACTCACCCTCTTCAAACCTGTCCTTATACGGTATCCTAAAGCACTCATCCAAGACTTTATAGTCTTTTATCCTATCCACTCTGTAGATAGTGGGATAAGTATTGTCAAGAAAATCATGGCTTTCTCTAAAGTCTTTATCATCTATAAAAGCTGTTATATAAAAATAATATTCTGAAAATATTATTCCTACAGGCTGTACTTTTCTTTTCACTACCATCTTATCCTTGGTGCGTTTATAGGATAACTCTACAAGCTTACTGCTTTTGATTGCCTGACCGATATCCCACAGTGTATCTAAGAAATGCTTTCCATGTTTCAAATCTATATAATGGAAAAGTTCATTTCCTATCAGCTCATTTACAAGATTCTTATTCTCCTTTGGTACACAGCAGGCTATCAGCTTTTCCAATATTCCCTGCATCTCATCCTTTGGAAATGCTCTACTGTCTAACAGAATCTTACACACCGCCAAGGTTTCACTGTTGTTAAGGCAAACATTTTGTTTTGTTTCTATCTTATATCCGCCCTTTTTTCTGTCATATACTACACAACTTGTAGTGCCGTATGTTGCTACATCTGAGTGAAAGAAATTCCTTATATCTTCAATATCTCTTTGAATTGTCCTTTCATCCACTCCATAGTTTATAGCCTCCTCATTTTTTCTGAGCGTCTCACCGCTTGTCAGTTTTGAATACATCTCAAGTACCCTTGAAATCTTATCAAACTTACCGTCTTTCATATTTTTTCTCCTTATGCCCTTACTATACACTCTTACACGGACATATTTTGTCATTGTATTAAAAAATATTATTTTTCTCAAAAAAAGCAGAGAGAACTAATATCCCCTCTGCTTTTACCACTTCTCTATTCCTTATATCCATAAGCCCGACAAAAAGGTATTTTTAATACAATTTCTATATTGGTTCGGTACCATAAAGCTTATACCGCAACCTATATATTCTTAAATATATATTAACTTAATGACATTTTTCTTTATTTTACATTATTTTTTATTTTCTTTCAACTTGTAAATTCTCTTAAATTTATTAACCTGATTATGTTTTTACTTTCAAACTTTTATAAATTTTGACAACAAAAAAAGCCCCGGTTTCCCGAGACTTTGGTTTTATTCTTTTGCACTCTCAAGTGCTTTTGCTACTGCATTTATGATACCTTTGGAGCTGTGAGTCGCTCCGCTTACGGCATCCACTTCTGTGGATTGTTTTTCTATAATCTGTGGGATGACATCCTTGGTATCTATCAGATACTCCTCATCATCTCCTGTATCAACTATATTTATTTCAGATATCTTGCAGCATGAGACTGTAACGGAAACTGTCATCTGACCGCTGTATCCTGTGGCACTGCCCTCATAAGTTCCGTCCTTATAGGCTACATCAGAACTTGCTTTTGTACTTACATTCTCTTCTGTAGTCACATTCTCTTTTTGAGTTTTTGAACCTTTGAATCCCATTACGGCAATCGGTATATACAGTGCACAAATCAAAACCATGAAGAGGATACACAGCACTCTTTGTTTCTCATACTTCTTTGCTCTGCATATAAGATAGGCAATATATATAATCGCATATACGGTAAGGTCAAATAAAGTGCTTAGATGTCCCT
Organism: Lachnoanaerobaculum sp.; assembly: GCF_057250505.1. NCBI lineage: Bacteria > Bacillati > Bacillota > Clostridia > Lachnospirales > Lachnospiraceae > Lachnoanaerobaculum > Lachnoanaerobaculum sp. Next base: position 9,862 of record NZ_DBHIEQ010000018.1, read on the forward strand.
TTGCTATGGATATGCTGAATATCATTGATATATGTATAAACAGCAGTCCGTAAAATATATATGAAAGTCTTTGTAATGACTTCCACTTCTTAGGGTTCATCTTCTTCCTGATAACCATAAATGATGTTAAAGTAAGCGGAATCAAAAGTACAATCATAACAAGCGACAATACAGCCGCAAATATTCTAGGTGCATCCAAATCCGAAATCTTTGTAAACAAAGCTACAAAGTAGTTCTTACCATATGATATATTGTGGATAAGTGTAAGAAGCGCCGCTATAATTGCCATCTCACCTCTGGTACGGAGAAGCAGTCCTCTAAGCTTTGCCGCAGGACATACCGAAGCCACCATAACCAGGATAAAGAGGGCACCCGCCAAGGTGCCTCTCGCCAATATATTTTTTACAAGATAATCAATTACAAACGGTAATCCCTTCTTCGGTGCCAATACAGACAGGACACTTATTATAATCGTCGCTATATAAAATAATGTTGCATGTTTTTTTATAGGTTTTTCTAAGAGGTAGAAAAAGACCAATACTGTTATCAGACATGCGATAAGTCTCATTACTTTGTTACCTCAAATGTCAAGTCAGGATATCCGTCGGCACTGAGCTCAATCTTATATGTTCCCGCATCCTTGAATACAGGCTCATCCTTACCGTCATTGCTGTATTTTGCATCCAAATTTATGCTTCCGTCTTCATTGAATGCCACTTTTCCGAACTTTCTTCCCTTGCCGCCCTTATACTCTGTATCATTTACCTTTGCAGATGTGGTAGCATTCAAGTATTCTTTTAATGTAAGTCCTGCTTCATTTTCATCAAGCTTAAGTGCGTTGTTCTCAAAGTGGAACTTATCTGCTGTAAGACCTGAGTTGATTGTAGCTGTAAAGCTCAAATCCGCATACTTGTCATTTGTAAAGATGAACTGATACTTACCCGGTACAAGCTCCTTCGGAAGATTAAGTGTTCCGTTCTCATCCTTTACATTTGCTATATCAACATCTTTATTTCTTGATACAATTCTGCCTAAAGCATACTTACTGTCGTCCGATGTTACTGTATAGTGAATCTGTGTACCGTCTTTGCTGTAGTTTGCACTCTCATCGCCTTTTATACTGTAGTTTTCAGGTGCCAAAAGCTTACAGAAAAGATCCGTATCTATCTCTATATCGTCTGCGTCCTTTAACAGATATGTAATCTTTGAGATTGTCTGTCCCGGAATATCCTGATAACGAAGATATGACTGAACATTTCCATGGTTCTCTGTAAACGGTGCAGCTGCAAACGCAAGCTCTGAAGGTGTAAGCCAAATATTCTGAAGATGCTCAAGGCCGTACTTCTTACCTTCTTTGGTCTCCATTACAACACCCTGTACATTGCCTACTTCAAGTTCCAAATCCTTTATATCTATCTCATAGTTTCCGTACTTTGATGTGGTGGTGATCTCAGCCTTTGAATCATTCTTTACAGTGTTTCCGACTGTCTTTGAGAATGTTCCGTCTGAATTAAGCACTTTGTACTCTGCAGGTGTAGTATCTGTTGTCTCTGTCATCTCACCTACAAATGTAAGCAAAGGATTTGTAGACTCTTTCTTTTCCTCTATTGCCTTCTTTGCCGCCTCATAAAGAGATTTTGAAATAGCTACGTTCACCTCTGTTACTCCGGTAATTTTTGAGCCGTCTCCTTCAACTTCTGAGACTGCACTTGTATACTTTGCCACTTTCTTATTTGTAGCTGAACTTACAGCATCGTAATTGCCTTCATTTCTTATACTTGCAGCCGCATCCGGTGCATCAAGCTTCGGTGTAAGCTTTGCAGGATCTGCCTCAGGTGCTATATCGTTAATCTCACCATAGTAATAGTCTGCATATGGAATATTTATCTTTGCATATACATAATCCTTATTGCTGATGTCAGTCTTGCTCTCAGCGCTTGCCTCAGACTTACTCTCAGTCTGTGCCGAAGTACTTTCTGCTGATGAGGATATATCTGCCGCTTTTCCACATCCTGTTATCATAAGTGCCAATGCTGCCGGTGCCAATATAGTTAGATATCTCTTTCTCATAAATCCTCCAAAAAATAATATATGTTAGCAATTCCTAACCTTGCCGATACAGTATTACATATAATAACTATATTGTCAATTATTTTTTATAAGTTTAACCTAACCGATAGATATCATCACATTAGCTTGCCTTTGTACTTGCCGTCTTTTATTCTAAAGAAGAATTCACTGTATAAATCCGTATCAAATATTTCCAACAATTCTTTCATATTCCAAATGAGATTGACACTGTTAATTTCGGCTCTGTCTATCCAAAAGACACGGCCTTCATCGGAGGATTTCAACTCTCCTGTGAACTTATGTGTTTTATACAGCAGTACAACATACCTTGTGCCGTCTTCCTGTATCCAATCCTTAAAGCCGCAAACCTTGGGATTTTCTATAGTAAGACCCGTCTCCTCCTTCATCTCTCTGACTACCGATTCAAGTAGCGACTCCCCTTCTTCCACATGACCTCCCGGAAATACAAGTCCCTTTGTACCCACCTTTTCCTGTACAAGTACCTTATTACCGTCACATATAAGGCACATATTTGTCAGCTCTATTTCTGATTTTCTGCTCATTTTAATAATTTCCTTTCACAGTTCTATATAAGTATAAACTATATTTTCTTATACTCAAATACCTCAGGTTCTATTGACATATTTTCTCTTATCCACTCTACAGATTTTTCCACATCGTATGCAGAATTATAACCTGATATTTTCGGTACTCTTATATGTATTTTCTCTGCTGAAATCTTATTTCCAAGTCTAAGCAGATTCTTTAGCATATTTTGATTGCTTATACCTGTATACTTTTTATATATATCATTATTGATATCCTTTATATCTATAATCCACTCGTCCATATCATAAAGTACAGGTTTTATATAATCCCAAGGCACATTGAGTGAAGTTTCTATTCTCCTTGCCCACCTGCCATCTGCCAAAGTACATATTTTATGTATAAATTTTGAATGCAGCAGCGGTTCACCTCCGCCAAAGACCATTCCGCCGCCGCTCATCAGATAATATATTTCATCTTTCTTCAGTATATCTATTACTTCATCAGGAGAAAACTTTGGATACTTTACAACCTCAAGTTGTTGCTTTGTCCTGTGACAGCCTTCATTTATACAGTATTTACACTTTAACGGACATTCAAAAAATGCCACCAAGGTTGATACTCCCTTTCCGTCCGTGCCCATTCTCAGTCTCGAAATCGACATAATCTCATCAAGCATAATCCCTCCTACAACTCAAATCTCGGTATTTTTTGTTTTTCTTTAGGTATCTTTGAGAGCTCATCACTTAAATACTTCGCTTCCTCATCACATTTGTCACAGGTGCCTGCGCATGGTCCCACATGGCTGCATTCCTCACTGCTAAATTCTATATTGTTCATAGCGGCAAGTTGCTTTCTGTAATCACGTAACATATCGCATATTTCCTTTCCGTCTATCCTTGCCACCAATCTGTCTATTTTATCATCAAAAAACAATCTGACAGGTGCCTCACCCTCCATTTTATATCTGTCTTTCGATTCTATACTATTATCTCTGATTTTCTGAAGAATATTCCGTACACCAACTCCCTTATCCAAAGGTATATATTTTCTTGAAGATAAATCAAAGTAAGATGCCTCTTCTATCTTCGGTATTTCCTCTATCAATATAGGTAACAACTCATCGTAGTATGCTCTTATTTGCGCAAGTGTATCTTCCATACTCTTAAATCCGTTATTTAAGTATTTTGTGGTATCCACATAGCAAACAGATTTTAGTTTTGATAAATCCGACAGCAACTCTTTATGCACCTTAACTCTTTTTTCACCCTCAAAGTACCATGCCGGACTTGCCAAAAGGTGCAAATTCACACGACAACTGTTATTTTTTATTACCAAATACGGGTATAAACTTTCTATGCTGTTATCTGTCAAAAATAATACATCTTCACAAACTCCAATCATCTGAAGCAGCCTGTCAAGTTCCGACTCGAGGTTTTTATATACAATGCTGCCCACTCCCATACTCATACCAAGTCCAAAGTATTTTTGCGGGCAGATAAAGCTGTTATACTCATCAGTACTCTTCGCCCCTCCAAGCCATACCACCGTAACCAAGTCTTTATACTTTTTCAAAACAGGATTCCAAGGATTCCAAAATAATCCTGAATCTGTAATTATTATTTTCATTATTACTCTTCCTTATTTAAAAGTGATACTCATCTTTTACACCTGTTAGCTGACTCCACCTTGCTGAAATCAGCTTAGCATAATATATACACTCCAACCCGTAGCAACCAAGCGAATATGCATCATTAAGCTCTACCAATAATGTCTTATTGTCTTTTGTAACACATATGTCCATACTGCAAGCCGCCGGTCTTTCCTCCCATTTGTTGAATGATTCCAACATAGCCTCTAAAACTTTCTCATCATAATGATACATATAGCTTTTTCTTTTAGGGTCAAGCAGTACTCCATACGGTCTTACATCTACAATCCTATCGTATGTAATAAAGCATCTCCACTCTGCACATATATCAAGCGGCTCACTTACAAGCACCTCATAATTTTCATAACAGTTTCCACAGCCTACCAGATCAGATATACTGCTTATTATCTTTCCTACAAAGGCCTTTCCCCTTATGGGCTTGACAAAATATCCTGCCGACCACTTTTCTTCATTAGATGAGATACTGTCTATAGTATCTTTCCAAATATTTCTACCCAGAAAATGCCTTAGAATATCCGGATAGTCGGGAATATCTGGCACAATACCGAATTTTAAAAATATACTTTTACATTGGTCAATATAATCTAAAACAATATCTTCTCTTTTAACATTGTCATATATCTCATCTATCTTTTGATACGGAACTATCTCCGCCCCAAGCTCCCTAAACCCGTACATAGCGTTTGCAATATTGTAGCTGTGTGGAATGAACATCTTCATCCCGCTGTCGTATCTTGTTTTCAGATAAACTTTTCCCATAATCCCTCCTACAACTCAAATCTCGGTATCCTTTGTTTTTCCTCAGGTATCTTTGAAAGCTCATCGCTTAAATACTGCGCTTCCTCATCACATTTATCACAGGTACCTGCACACGGTCCCACATGGCTGCATTCCTCACTGCTAAATTCTATATTGTTAATAGCGGCAAGCTGCTTTCTGTAATCACGAAGTTTTTTGCAAACATCCTTTCCGTCTTCTCTTGCAACAGGCTTATCTGCCTTACTCTCTTTATCAAAATGATCGGGAATATATACTATACCTGACAATATAATTTGATCCTTCGGTATCACTTCTTTTGTTTCATTGTATTTTTGCTCTTTCCACATACTCTACCTCACATTTTTTTATATATTCTTATAACACATTATATAAAAGAAGCTGTACGTTAAAAATGCCTTCTACTTACAAAATAAAAAGACACCGCTTCGGATGTCTTTAATATCAATGTATTATACTAAATATATGCATTGCTGTAGTTTGCACCGGTCTTGATGTAAGTATGAGCAAAAATACAGCAATATTTGATATATGAAATAAAAGCTTATTTACAAGTCCGTTTGCCGTACACAGACGAAGTGCAAAGCCTTTTCCTAAAGGCCAAAATATCTTTTCTCTCTTCCCGTTGAACGCATCAATCACCATATGTGATATGAAACCTACAAAAAAGTACGGTGTAATATCGGGAAAGATAATATAAGTAAAAAAGCCAAGACCAAGCAACGCCGCAAATGAATGCATAAACGACCTGTGCGGTTGCCTCATTCCGAATGCACATATACCCAAAAATGCCAACACTCCCACGATAATACGTGCAATATTGCTGTCTGCCATCAATCTGTTATATATTCCTACATGAAATAAGGCGTCTGCCACCACTACCCCAAAGATACTAAGTCCTGCCAATCCGATAATGTGATCAACCTTATTATGTGCATCCGACGTTCCGACATCTATATCACTGATAATTCCTCCAAATCCCGCTATTGCAGTCCCTGCAACAAGCATCGACAGACTTTGCGGTCTGCAGGCAATAAGCCCTGCCGCCACACCGACTGAAAAATGTGTTTTACCTAACATAAGTACCTTTCCATTTTATAAGCTGTAAATGTAATTTTTTAATTTATCTTCATTAACCTTAATCTTATCTACAAAATCTGAGTAACTGTCGGCATATTGTGGGACTTTAAGTCCATACTTTAATACATATGTGTTATCTCTTTGTTTAACATTATCTTCATATGTCAAACCTCTGTTTACAGTCAAAGTCTTAATATTATTATCTAAAGCTTCAGGATATAAAAAAACTCCCCTTTTAGAATCAAACCTCAACATATATGCAAGCATCTGCAAATAATCTTTGTTCCCTATATTATCTATAGGCTTATACTTTGCATCTGCTATTACCCTATTCTCAATATCTTTTCCTATAAAATCCGGATAAACCATACCAATATTACCTGAAAACAGATACTGCTTACCTATACCCTCCTTGTTCATCGGATGATAGAAACTGTCTCCTATAAGCAGATTAATATACTCTTCAAAAAGCCAAGCCCCATCAAATAAAATCCCATACATCTTTCTACCTGAACCCTCAAAACTGTACTTTTCCTTTTTTAAAATAAGTATACATAACTTTTGAAGCTCCCTATACTCACTATAGTATGCATGTCTCACTGTTTTTTGTCGGTTTTTTTCAATAACAGATGCCTTATCCAAATACCCGCGGCTTGACTTCAGTATTATATTTACCTCTTCTCTTACTTTTCTTAACAGCCTGTTTCCATATGACTTTGACTTTATATATTCTATTGTATAACGAATAAGTTCGGTCAAATAATTATCAAATGAATATTCTCTCTTTGTATATGCAATATTCCCAATAAATAGGCTGTTCTCCTTTATATGCCTGTCTACATCAACCTTTCCCCTGATATTTTTATCATTGTACTCATTACAAATATAACTCTTGAATATACCTTTTCTTATAGCTTTCTTTAAATAATAGGGAAATAAAAAAACTAACAGCATAAAAAGTTTTTCATCTTTACTTATCTCGGTTGACAAACTTACAAAATTCGGAATATCTAATACTCTCTCAAGTAAATATTGCAGAAAATAATCCTTATCACCGATGCTGAATCTTGACTCTATCTCCAAGTATTCATTTTCTATACCCAGATAGCCCATCACATTGCCTGTAGCAAAGCTGTCTTTATACTCCTTCAGTATTATCTGATCTTTATCTAAATCTCTTGTATATTTTAGAGATTCAGGAAAAACAAATATGCTTTCTTCTAACTGACTTAATGTTTTATTTGCAATTCCGGCTGTAATACCTTGTACTCCGATAAACTTTTCTTTTGATAAACATTGATTGTCCTTTATATTCAGCCTATTCATAAGCTTTACTCTGTCCTAACTATACATAATATGCCGCTTTAAATCTTTGCATAATATCTTCTTCGTTATATAATCCGTGTACATACTCATGCAGCAAAGGTCTGATATAATCTTCCCAAAGCTCATCAAAACTCAATTCCTTAAGTTTTAAAAAATATGATGCACCAATCTGATAATTTTCATTCAAGTCTTCTACCTTTAATATCTCTTCATTTAAACTGTCCATCTTTTTAACGGCTTCACTCTTTAAGTCATTATCTCCTAAACAGTCAAGCATATATTGAGTTTCTTTTACTTTAATCTCTATAAATCTGAACCTTCTACGCATTGCGAAGTCTATAGGCTCTACAGACCTGTCTATATCATTCATTGTCCCTATTATATATACATTCTCAGGTATATAAAACTTTTCTGCTTGATTTACATGCATATTTGAGTACTGTGTAGCTACAGAACCTGCAGGTCCTCTATATCCCGGATCTATTGTAAAAAATAACTCTCCAAGTATTTTTGATATCTCACCACGATTGATTTCATCTATTATAAAAATATAGTTTTTTAACTTCTCACTATTCATATCTGCATCATTTAATTTGATTTGTTTTGACTTGATTTCTTTAAACAATGCGAAATCATATGAATATCCCTGTGTAGCAAACTGTTTTCCGAAAAAATTTGTAATATCACTTATTTTATTAAATTCAAGTCCTGATTCAAGCATAGCTCTAATCTCACCAATATTTAAAACAAGCTTATTTGCTGTTTTATTTCCCGGAATTTCAATATAAATACGATTTTTTTCTTCGTCAATATCAGCTATAGTGAACTTATTTCCTGTTACTGTCTTAAATGAAGTTTCACCATATTCTATACTGTCAAAGAAAGCTTTCATCTGCGTTTGTACAGATGCCTCCTGTTCAATAGCCTTTCTTGACTTTTTAGAAGATTCAAAATTTCTCCTCGCCTTATCTGTAAAGCTTTTAAATATTCCGTCATACAGTTCAAAACCCATAGTCCCGTCTTCATTCATCTTAGGTCTTAGTCCCTCAACAAAATCCGAATAGTCATAACTTGGATGAAACTGAACAAACTCAATCTGTTTCTTCTGTTCATCTGTCAACTCTGTATAGTTATCTGTAGCTCCGTCGCTTACAATATCTGCTGCAATCTGCTTTGCCAAATATGACTTTCCTGTGCCCGGAGCACCCCTAAATATAATATTCTTTGATGTAAGCAATGTCTTTGAGTATGGATTCTTGATTTCATTTACTACACTCTCACTGTAAATTTGATTTTTTTTCTGCTCTGCTTTTTCCATATATTCCAATACAAATTTATCTCCCGTTTTCCCAAAACGCTGCAAACATTCCTTTGCAAATATTATTGTTGAAAATATAAAATATGAATATAAGAAAAAAACCGCTCCGCTATTGCTTTTATATTCTACACATTGTTCAAATTTTGTATTTTTTATAAAATCTTCTTTGGTGCTGTAAATTCCTTTTAACAATTCACCATTATTTTGACGATATATCGGAAAGTTCTTTTTCTCAGACTCCGACAGCTTCTCTATTTTTTCTTCAAATATTTGAAACACTAATCTTGGCAAAGTACGATTAGTTATATTACTCTCCTTAGCATTTGGTTTTCTTCTTATCTTCTCACCGTTTTCAGACTCAAAATATACATCTTCCGGTCTATAGTTACAGCCTGAATCTAAGTTAGACATCGTGAATCTCTTATCTGTTGATACAATTTCATCTTTTGTTATTGTTAGTATAAATCTATCCTGACCCATATCTACCTCCAACAGTTACTTTTCCATCTCCGCCTTAAAAACTAAAATAACATCCGCGTCGGAGCAGCAAAATTCGGCACAGCCCTCAGGTTGTCCGGGGAGACTTCCGCCATATCTTAAAATATCTATATACGGGAAAGCGCAGTGCATTGCCATAGGACAAATCTTTCCTCTGTCCTCGTCATAGTCAAACACTTCTCCGACATGGTGTCCTCTATGGCAACCCATCTTTCCTCTTCTGTCTGTAATAGTAATTTTTATCTTAGGTCTTTTTCCTCTGTTCATATATACCTTCCTCATCTTTTCTATATCATCATACTGTGTTCTATTATATACTATATCTCTAAAAAAGGTTAGCATTAATCATATCAGTAAGCACTTATATTTTTTGTGTATCTTGTTTTATTTTTGATTGTTAAATAATGAACAGCATTTTTGATACATTTAGTATCTATCTCTTGGCTTAATTGACTTTTTTGGCTGCTATGATATACTTATTACATAAGAAGAGAAATACACATAACAGGAGGCATTCTATGATGGAATCCATAGTTAGGATGGTAGATTTTAAAATTACAAATTTTAAAAATGTTAATAACGGATCTCTAAATCTAATAAATAAGAGGAAAAACTTCAGCTCAAGTATCCTCGGACTTTACGGTCAGAACGGATCCGGAAAGACAGCTTTAATTGACGCCTTTCAGATCTTGAAATTATTACTTTGTGGCAGGCAGGTCCCCGACAAATATGCCGACTATATCAATGTTAATTCAGATTGTTCCAAATTTCATTTTCATTTTCAGATTGATGCAGGTAATAACGGAACATATGAAGTTTATTATGACTTCTCCTTAAAAGCTGCCAAAAGTATTGTAGAACCGAATATGCCTATAGGTGATACTGCCACAACAATAAAAGCTCAAATATATGATGAAGTCATAAGCTACTCATTTACAAGTGATACTCTAAAAATGCGAAAAAGTATCTTCATCGACACATCTTCAGAGGGTATATTCTCACCTGCCGGCAAATATGAGCTTCTCTTTGGTAAGGATAAAGAATTAAAGAAAAACTTATTACTTTTGAAGGCTTTAACCTCCAACTCATCACAATCATTTATTTTCTCAAGAGAATTTTTACAAAATCTACGTAATAAGAAAAATGATGAAAAAGAAACCGACAGTATATATTCTCTTCATAAATATATTTTGGACCGATTGGTTTACTATGGCAACTGTGAACTGTTCATCATTGAAACATCCAATAGCGGAGTATTAAGTCTGAATGTTTTACCTATTGCATTTAGATACAAGAACGGAAATAATGGCGCAGTAGGTAGCCTTGCATTACAGTTAAACGGACCAAGTGAAGTCCCTGAGGATACCTTCATTATGATAAATGATATTATAAAGAACATGAATACGGTACTTACACAAATTGTACCGGGACTTACCATAGGTATAATGGACATGGGTCTGACTGTGTCTGCCGACGGTGTTAAAAGTCATTCTTTCCAACTTATGTCAAATAAAAATAATAAACAAATTCCTTTATGCTATGAATCGGAGGGAATCAAAAAGATAATATCAATACTCCAACTTTTTATAGTTATGTATAATGTATCTTCTATTACTATAGCTATTGATGAACTGGACTCAGGTATTTTTGAATACTTACTTGGAGAACTGCTGCGAATATTATCGGAAAAAGGTAAGGGACAGCTTATTTTTACATCGCACAATCTAAGACCTTTGGAAACTATTGACCGTGGATTTATTGCCTTTACAACAACAAATCCTGACAACAGATATATAAGATTATCTAATATAAAAGAAAATAACAACTTAAGAGATTTCTACTTCCGTGATATTGTACTTGGTGAACAGAATGAAGAAATTTATGATGTAACCAATAACTCGGAAATAGCCCTTGCATTCAGAGAGGTCGGTGATATCATTGGCTCGTAAGAAAATCGTTTTTATTATTGTAGAAGGTCCGTCTGATGACGAAGCGTTAGGTGTTATTTTTAGCAGACTTTATGATAAACAATCAGTACATGTAGAAATAACACATGGCGATATAACGTCTGATGATAAAAGTAATCCTAAAAATATAGTTATTAAGGTTTGCGAACTTGTAAAACAATATTGTGAAAACAACCATTTTAACAAGAAAGACTTTCTGGAAGTCATTCATATAATGGACACCGACGGAGCATATATAAGCGATGATTATATTATTGAAAATGAATCTGTAACTGATAGACCTCTATACTCGCTAACCGGCATAGAAACAAAGCACCCTTCAGATATTAAAAATAGAAATCATAACAAAAGTGCTAATATGGATCGTCTACAAGCACAAAAAACGGTTTGGTCAAACATTCCGTATCACGCATACTATATGTCATGTAATCTTGACCATGTACTGTATAATAAACTAAACAGTACGAATAGAGATAAAGAAAAAGACGCCTTAACTTTTGCCTGTAAGTATAAGGATAACTTAGATGAATTTTTAAGTTTCATATCTGACTCCGACTTTTCAGTATGCGGCGACTACAAAGAATCGTGGAACTTTATAAGACAAGATTTAAACTCACTCAATCGGTATTCAAATCTTTGCATATGCTTAAAAGATATAAGAGAATCAAGAAATGCAACATAATAATAAAGGAGGAATCTGATTCCTCCTATTTCTCCCACTCAAAAAGCTTCTCTATCACATTAACGATGCCGTCTTCATCATTTGACTTTGTGATGTAGTCTGCGGCTTCTCTTACCTTGTCCTGTGCGTTTGACATAGCCACTCCTATGCCTGCCGCCTTTATCATTGAAAGGTCGTTGAATCCGTCTCCGCAACAAATCAGATTGTCGACACTCTTTCCAAGCTTTTTTACCATACCGGTGAGGGTACTCGCCTTGTCTATACCCACTTCAGTCACCTCAAGGAAATAAGGCTCGGAACGAACAATATTCAACTTGCCTTCCCAGTATTTTTTCATTTCTTTTTCAACCTTTGCAAGATAATCGCCGTCCGCAGTCATCAGACATTTGATTATCGGGAATGTAATCTGCGGAGTCAAAGGGTTTACCTTTACTCTGATAAAATGATTGATGGTAATCTCCAACATATAATACTGCTCATCTATATCAAGCGCATATGCCTTGTCACCGTTGTATGTCATAAGGTTGATGCCGAACTCGTTTGCCTGTTTTTCAAGTATCGGCAGGTACTCATGTGTCAATTCCTTCATAAAAAGTTGCTCATTATTCTTACAATCCAAGAAACAACCGCCGTTATATGAAAGTATATAACCGCCCTTTTTATCAAGTTCCAGTGTCTTTGCTACAGGCATCACACCGAATGTAGGTCTGCCTGATGCAAGTACCACGGTTCCGCCTGCATCTATAAATCTGTCTATGGCTGCCTTTGTATTTTCAGTTACCTGCTTTTTTGAGTTGGTCAATGTTCCGTCAAGGTCAAGTGCCAATACGGCGTCCGCTACTTTTATCTTCTTTTCTTCAAATATATTCATATCTCACCTTATAAATGTCTGAATCCCTCTCCTGCAACCTCATTTGAATCAATTATTATAACAAATGATCTCGGGTCCAATTTCTTTGCAGCCTGACGTACTGTATGTACTTCCTTTACTCTGCAGGCGCACATAACCACATCTCTCTCTTCATCGGTATAGCTTCCCACAGCCTTAAGATATGTGGAACCGCGGTCAATAAGACTTGCTATTTCCTTTGCCATATCTTTAGGCTTGTCACATATAATCATAATAAGCTTACCTGCCGTAAGTCCGTCCATCGCCTTATCAAGCACCGTAGCAACAAGATATGCAATAATAAGTCCGTATATAAGACTGTTTACATTCTTTGATACAAGTGCAACTCCAAGTACAATTATACAGGAGTCTATTACAAGCGCTATCTTTCCAAGTGAAAAATGTGGGAAGAAGTGATGAATAAGCACCATTATAAAATCCGCTCCGCCTGTCGATGAATCCCTCATAAATATAAGTGCATAGCCTGTTGCGGAAATAACTCCCGTACATATGGCTGCAAGTATATACTCTCCCTGATACGCCGGCACAAACTTTGCAACAATATCAATCATTATTGATGTTATAATAATTGACTTGATTGATTTTAATAAAAACTTTCTTCCTATCTCCCTATATGAGATTATAGCAAAAGGTATATTAAGTACTATAGTTCCTATACCTACCGGCAAGCCGAAAAGCTGATACAGTATCAGTGCAAGTCCTGTAAATCCCACCATCGGAAACTTGAACGCGGCTGCAAAGCAGTAAGTTCCTATTCCCATAAATATACCTGCAATAATATCCACCAGGATATCTATTGACCACTCTTTTAATATTTCTTTGTTCATCTTATTTCCTATCTGTCAAAATAATTCTTTCTTATATTTTATTGAATCTTTTTCATTTATCTCTCTGATGACCTTACAAGGATTGCCTGCCGCCAGACTGTTTGCAGGTATATCCTTAGTGACCACACTTCCTGCTCCTATCACACATCCCTCTCCTATTGTCACTCCGCCTGTTATCACTACATTTGCGGCAATCCAACAGTTATCACCTATACTTATAGGCTTTGCATACTCATCGTCATAGGCTGTTTTATCATCCTTAAACTTTATATTCCTCTCCTGCCACCTTAACGGATGCATCGGTGTCATAAGACTGCAGTTCGGACCGAAAAATACATTACTTCCTATATTCACAGGGCATACGTCAAGCACTGTAAAGTTGAAGTTTGCATAACAGTTTTTGCCGAAGCTTGTAAAGATACCGTAGTCAAAATAAATAGGACCTTGTAAATAAAGTCCCTCACCTTTACTTGGTATCAGCTCATCTATAATAGTATTCCTCAAATTATCATCTTCAAATAATGTGTTGTAATGCTGTGAAAGTCTATGTGCCTTTGTCCTCAATATTATCAGCTCTTCATCTGTAGGGTCATATATCTTTCCTGCAAGCATCTTTTCTTTTTCGCTCATTTTCTCCTCTTTATAACAGTATTTGATTATCGGTCTCATACAAATATTTAAGTTTTGACCACGTACCATTATATACTAAATCATAAAAAAAAGGCAGTCCAAAAATGGACCGCCTACTTTTTTATATATAACCTTTCCACCTAAGCAGAAGTGAAGAATTTATTATAACCGCTATAGAACCTGCATTGTGTACCAATGCTCCCACTATAGGGTTTAGGATACCTGTAATTGCAAGCACTATTGCAATGAAGTTTAATCCCATTGAAAATGACATATTTAACTTGATTGTGTTCATCATCCTCTTTGAGAGTGACAACAGATGTGGAAGTTCTTTCACCTCATCATCCACAAGCGCTATATCCGCAGCTTCTATAGCTATATCACTTCCGATACCGCCCATAGCAATACCTACCGTAGCTCTTTTAAGTGCAGGTGCATCGTTGACTCCGTCACCGATCATACAAACCGAACCTTTTAATTTTTCCCTGTTATCAATAAAGTTTAACTTATCCTCAGGCATACACTCCGCACAATGCTCGGCTATATTAAGTGCATTTGCTATGGATGCGGCCGCATTTACATTATCACCTGTAAGTAAAACAGGACTTACTCCTATTTCATTCAGGGTTTCAATCATATTTTTGCTTTCACTTCTCAATGTGTCTGAAAGCACCACATAACCTGCAAACTTTCCGTCTATTCCGATATAGATTACAGTACAGCCTTGATTATCATACTTTTTTGTATCCGCACAGTCTACAGATATCTTATTGTCATTCATGAGCTTTTTGTTTCCTGCAATCACTCTCTTGCCGTTTATGACAGAAGAAACTCCTCTGCCTACAGTCATATTAAAATCTTCGTATTTGTATATGCTGTTTGAAAATTTTTCCTTATATGAGTTTACAATCGCCTTTCCTATAGGATGCTCTGAAAATGTTTCAGCTGCACAGGCATATAAGAAAATATCTTCATCCGAAAACTCATTATCTGTGCTCTTATACTCGGTTACACTAAGCTTTCCCTTTGTAAGCGTTCCGGTCTTGTCAAAAGCAACAGTATCAACCTTTGACAATCTCTCAAGTGCATCGCCCTCTCTTACCAAAAATCCGTGCTTAGTCGCATTACCTATGGCCGCCATAATGGCTGTCGGTGTAGCCAGTACCAATGCACATGGGCAAAATACTACAAGTATTGTAACAGCTCTTATTATCTGTCCTGTAAAAAGCCATGTAAGTACCGCTGCCGACAATGCCACAACTACAATCCATGTCGCCCATTTGTCTGCAGTACCTACAATCTTTGCCTTGCCTGCATCTGCAGACTGTACCAGCTTTATCATTCTTTGGATAGAGCTGTCTTCTCCCACCTTTGTGGCTTTCATTTCAAATACGCCGAACTGATTTATTGTACCGCTTGCCACCTCATCACCGACACTCTTATCCACCGGTACAGACTCACCTGTCACTACAGACTGATCTATTGATGTCGTACCTGATACCATAACACCGTCAACAGGTATACTCTCACCCGGCAACACTCTTATAATCTCACCTTTTTTCACTTCGTCCGCATCTTTTATTCTTTCAATACCGTTTTCAATAACTCTGGCGGTCTTAGGTGTAAGCTTCACAAGCTTTTCTATACCTGCTCTTGCCTTGGCAACTGTTATGTCTTCAAGTAATGCTCCAAGTTGCATGATGAAGGCTACCTCTCCTGCTGCAAAATCCTCTCTTATACAGATAGCCGCAATAAGTGCAAGAGATACCAATACATCCGCTTTTATATCAAACTCCGTTGTAAGTCCGATTATCGCTTCAAGTATTATAGGAACTCCGCAAAGTATAACGGCAATCCACGCCAAATTAAAAGGTGCTTTTATCCATCCTGTAATACTGAGTAAAAGTGCCTCCCCTGATATGCAAAGGAATATAATGTCTTTCTTTACTCCTCCAAAATCCATAAGGTCTTCTATTTTGCTCATAAACTCTTTCATATAAGCCTTCTTTCAAACAATTATTTTATACCTATAGGGGTATATGTTTTATGTTTGCATTATACCTATAGGGGTATATGTTTATCAAGAGTTTAAAATAAAAAACCGATATCTAATCTTAACAACTAAATATCGGCCTTATATGCTTATTATGAAGTTTTATTGCTTAGTACATAGCTGTTTTTTATCCCATATTTGCAAAGCGTTCTACAGCTTTTGTAAAATTATCTATGGTCTTGTCTACATCTCCGTGGTCTATACCGTCACGTACACAATGTTTTATATGCCCTTCAAGTATAACCTTCCCACACCCGTGCAAAGCTGATTTTGCCGCATTTATCTGCGAGAGTATATCCTCACACGGTACATCTTCATCTATCATTTTATCTATTGCCTGTACCTGTCCTATTATCTTTTTCAGTCTGCGATGTAGACTGCTTGAATCCATACATTGTTTCATACTACCACCATCCTGTCAAAACTATATCGGTTTTTGTTTCTATATTATACCTCGGGTCAACCTGACGCTTAGTGTATCAGGTTTTTTGTCCCCAAGTTTCATCATATTATAATCCTACCGCTTTCCCGTGTCAATGTATCGGGGCAACACTTGACATAAAAGCCGATTTTCCATATTGACATGTTCTTCTCTTTTTATTACAATACAGCGATATTTTCAAGGAGGTTATTTATTGGATACTAAAAAATTTAATTGGCAATTTTTAAATGCCACTACGCTTAAGCTTATTGCCGCCGCACTGATGTTCATCGACCACATTCATGAAATGTTTTCACATGTCGGAGCACCTATGTGGCTTACTATGTTGGGAAGACTTGTATTCCCCATGTTCTTATTTGCTTCTTCAGAGAGCTTTCATTACACACATAGTAAAAAAAGATACTTAATCAGACTTTTGATTGCAAGCTGGTTTATGTCCACTTTTACCTTTATACTTCAGGGTATTCTACCAAATGATAATGTAGTACTTATGAATAATGCATTCAGCACATTCTTTGTTACAGGATTATATATGTTGTTCTGGGATATATTTGTAGACGGCGTCCACAAAAAATCGGTACCGAAGATAATCGGTGCGATACTTCTATGCTTTGTACCCATTTTGCTTACCTTGCCTATGCTTATTGGAGGAATACTTTCCGCAAGTGACAGCGTTTCACCGGATGTTGTACGTTATATCGCGATATTCTCTTTGTATCTGCCTAATATCCTTACTGTTGAGGGTGGCTGCCTCTTTGTACTTCTGGGGCTTTTATTCTATATATTCAGAAAAAGCAGAGTACTACAGATACTTATCTTGGTTGCAATGTCCGCATATATTTTTATTGTCGGTGACAGGATTCAAAGCATCATGATATTTGCAGCCGTTCCGATAGCACTGTACAACGGTGAGAAAGGAAAAGGTATAAAGAATTTCTTCTATATTTACTATCCTCTGCATATCGGAATTTTGTATGTGATTTCAACACTTGTTTTTAAGTAAAATAAGAGCATCCCCTGTCAGAGGATGCCTTTTTATTTGCGAATCAAGCTGCCGTTATCAATAATTGACGCTTTGCGAATACGTGATAAGCTGTCACTTTCAAGCAGATAAGGGCATAAAACAGGCTCTAAGAAAAAACTCATAGGACGAACTTGAGTAGCCGACGCCACTGCCCAAAGTCTTGATGTTGCAAGCTCTTCCGCTATCTTCATTGCCTCATCATATTTTTCAAAGAATTGATACAGCTTAATCGCCTCAATGTAGTCAAGTTCGCTCATTTCATCTTTACATTTCATTCTTTCTTCAAATATTTCAAGAGCGTCTTTCGGATATCCTTGAAGGCGACAAATTGTAAAAAGCTTTGTCCTCCACGCTACGCTGCCTTCTTCAATCTTTTTATTTTTCAACTTTACCTCTTTTATAAGCTCTTCCTTTGATTTGGGGTCGACTGCCTCTTTAAACTTTGCATCACCGCGTATACGATTACATGGCATAGCTCCGGTCTTTAAACACTCCAGCATTGCATCAATAAAGAAAATTTTAGGACCATTATCATTCTCGCCCTGTAATCTTATTTTTTCTTCTTCAAATATATCGATCAGCTCACTTTGCCTGTTAAGTACTATAGCGACTGTAGTCATAGCTGCCATATGCTCATCTTTTACATTTGAATAATGCCACTCATCAAACCAAGGCAGTACCGTAATATCTCTATCCAAAGCATTGGAAAAATTTCCGTCAAAATAATCCGCTTCAGCTAAAACCGCGGCGACTTGATGCGGAAACTTTTCTGAGAATTTTTCAATTGCATCTAATGAACCTTCCTTGTCATCCATCACATCATAACAAGCCGTTCTGAAGTTCTTCGGTAATTTCACAACATTCATACTCTTATCTCCTTAAAAACTTATCAACTTCTTCAGTGCCTCAAGTTCTTCTTTTGTAAGTGTCACTCCCTTTCCCATCTTCTCATGTTCAGGTGCCCATTCTCTTATATCGTACTTCGGTGTAGCACCGTTCCATGAAATAAGGTTCAGCTCCTTCCTCCAACCCTTTGCATTCTCTGATAAAACTCCAATCTCCTCTACTATGTCGTATCTGAAATCTCCTGCCATAATCTTTCCTTTCGCTGTTTAAATCTCAATACTTTAAAAGTATCTGTCACATGCTTATTATACCACTATTTTCTTCCAAACTTACATCTTTTAATACAGAATAAAAAAATAATGGGCAGAGCAGGATTTGAACCTGCGGTGAGATATTGATTCTCCTATCCGGATTCGAACCGGAATCAACCGGTCCGTAGCCGGTCATTCTGTCCGTTGAACTATAGGAGACATACTTTGCTTTGATGAGCTAAGTATATTATAGTCGGCCCGACTTATCATTAAACCTGTGGTATACAGGAGATACTCTTATATTATTTGCTTTTCCTTCTCTGCCTCAAGTTTTGCGAACAGATTCCAAACCCTTCTTATGCTGTTTCTTTTTTCCCTGTTTTCAGCTTGACGATAATACTTTTTTTGTTGCTTTGTTACTTTCGGTAATTTCTTATAACTAACCCGCATTAACTTTTTTGCTTCATCATGTCTTACAATATACTCGAGATGATTGTATGGTGATTGATTCTTTACCACATCCCTTTGTATATGGTAATACGCAGTCTTTGCTTCTTCCATGGTCAGAGGCTTTCCATCAAACGGACAATGCAATAACTTATACCTGTGTTGTACATACAATATTTTCCAAGCCGCCATATCGGTAAGAATATAAAGATCTGTGTCATCAAACTCTATTTGTACTCCCCTTTTATTAGCTAAGTACTCTATTCCCAGTGCATACTTTCTATACTTACAAGGATAAAAGGCAACCCTCTCTTCCTTTGCAATATATCTCATAGCCTTTTTTAAGTTTTTGCTTCCTCCGGCCTCATCCACTTCAGTCCATCTATATTTTTGCAGTTCTTCATCCCACTCTTCAAGATACAATCCTATTTCCTGACTTGATTCATTTAAGCTTATGCGCCAATTATACCAATCCGTATGGACCTCTATATAATCTTCCTTAAGCTCTGTCCAAATAGGTAAATCTCTGAATACAACCTTTAAATTTTCTCTATATCCATTGTATAAAAACTTAATATTGCAACAGCACTTACATGGCTTTAAATACTTGATTTTTATGTCATCCATATCAAAGCTTATCAATGACTTTTCTTCGATTCGATTTATAAATCTGCATCCGGGTCTGTGAAAAATCTTTGATTTACTGCTCATCTGTACAATCATCTTCTTCCTCCAATCCACAAAGTACTTCTTTGTTATAATTGGAGTTTATCAGAGCATCTGTCCGTTAAAAATGACAGCTACCCATTTCACCAAACTAAAGTTATCAATCCGAGTATTTCTTTGACATGTCGACAATACTTTCTTTAATTTGATTTCTAAGACTTTCCGGTTCCAAAACCTCTACATAAGGTCCATATTGCAATGCCCAAAATTTCATTGCCTTTTCATTGCAGTTTACTCTTACTGTAATCCGGTCTTCATCTTTTTTAATAATACTAAAGTCTGTCCCAAACCAATCTACAAGTTCAGACATCATATCTTTGGTTGTCAGGAGCTTAACAGCAGTGCTTGTTCCGCTGAACATATAAATATGTTCAGCCATATGCTTTGGAAGATTTATCCCGGCCTTAAGCTCAGGCACATCTTTCATCGGCTTAACTCTATCTTCAAGTTCACATACCTCAGTCATTTTGTCTATACGAAAATGTACTACATTATCATACTTATCATAATTTCCTATCAGATAAAATTTCCCGTTATTTGCAACTATCCTGTATGGATTTACAATATAACGCTCTTCTCTCCTTGGATGAAGCTTAAAATCAGTTCCTATATCATTATATATAAAACTGATCTTATGTCCCTCTGAGATTGCATCATTTATCTTATCTATTGAGTAGATGTTTTGTCTGTTTATATTCTTGTTAAGCTCAGGTATATTGCATATATTTGCTTCTCCCTCTATTCTAACCTGATTTTTTCTATTACCTTTGTTTTCCTCCTTCAATCCGTCAAAAAAATAATTCAATTCAGATATCAAAGACTCTATTGAAAAATCATGTCCTTCACCTTTAATTGTTTTATATTTACAGGCAGTATTTTTTATGCTGTTTAAGACTTCAATATAGCGAAATGAAGGATCCTCTTCACCATACAGAAAGTACATATTATCTCCTCTAAACTTTTGGGCACCTTCTTTTATTTTATGAAAGTTGATCATCAGTGGAGCATTAATCAAAACAGCATTCTTTATTTTTTCAATTTTTCTACACTGAGCTGCACCTATAAAAGCTCCGTTTGAAATTCCGACAAAAATTATTTCTTTATAATCACCAACATACTTACTTATACATTTTATTTCTTCCTCCAAATCACATACCGAATCTTTAGGATTGGCGGAAACAACAAATGTATAACCATATTTTTTAAATAAAATACTGCATATGCTCAAATATTTATTTTCAAAACCTTCTATACTTCCACCTCTACCGGTTTTAATAAAAACAAGATATTTTTCACCTTGTATAATTCCAAACTGTTTCCCGATTACTTTGTCATATTTATTCAAAAATCAACCTCCCTCTTTAGTCATACCAAAATTTCTTCATCCGATTTATTTTCCATGTTTAAAATAGCATAAAGAATGTACAATATTTTGCACATTAAAATTATATTCCGATATATAATAACTCTTTAAGCATAAAAAAAGCTCCAAATGATTACTTATCGAATGGAGCTTTTTTTACTCTGTTATTTATTATATTATTTTAACTGCTTCGCATATTCTTTTATTACAGCAATAAACCTTTCACCGTATTTACCGTATTTATTTTCTCCGACACCTGAGACATTTAACATATCGGATTTTGTAGTAGGCATCTTTGCACACATATCAATTAAGGTCTTATCATTAAAAACAATATATGGAGGCATCTTCTCTTCTCTGGCAATTTCAAGTCTCAGCTCTTTTAATTTATCAAAGAGTTTGAATCCTGAAGAAGTAAGTGAATCCGTTCCCTTTATATTCTTCTTAGGCTTTAACTTCCTATTTGTGACCTTATCTTCATCGGTTATCTTTACCAAGACCTTAGTATCTTTCAGCTTTAGTTTACTTATATCTCCAAGTTTTAAAACCTGATATTCTCCTGTTTGAATATAGCCCTCAAGTAAAAGCTCTTCAATAAGTCGCCGTAAAAGATTTTTATTTGATGATTCCAGAACTCCATAGGATTTATATTCACTTGCTCCTATTTCTGCAAGTCTTGCAGTCTTTGCTCCAAGTACTGTATCCATTATTATATTCTTGCCATATCTTCCACGAGATTCATATATACAATTTATTATCTTTTTAGCCTCATCCGTCATATCAAGAGTTTCAAATTGTCGCAGACAATTACCGCAATCATCACATGGCTTTTGGGGATCTTCTCCGAAATATTTTAAAATATAGTTGCGCAAACATTCAGTCGTATAGCAATATCCCTCCATTATCTGAAGTCTTTTAATATCCCCCTCCCTGATTGTCATTGCATCCATCGGATCAATTTCACTAAAATCTTTATGTTCCAATAAAAATCTGTTAATTATAATATCCTGAGGTGAAAACAGTAAAATACATTCGGAATTAAGTCCGTCTCTACCGGCTCTTCCCGCTTCTTGATAATAGTTTTCCATGCTTGACGGCATATTGTAGTGAATGACGAATCTGACATTTGATTTATCGATTCCCATTCCGAAAGCGTTTGTTGCTATTACGATACTTGTATAGTCAAATACAAAATCATCCTGCATTTGCTTTCTCTCTTCAATACTCATTCCTGCATGATACTTTGCAACAGATATGTTCCGCTTTTTTAATAATGTATATAAACTGTCCACGTTTTTTCTGGTTGCACAGTATATAATTCCACTTTCACCCTTATGTCTGTCTAAATAATCAAGTATAAAACGATCTTTACTTTGTGGTTTATCTACCTGAAAGAACAAATTTTCCCTGTCAAATCCCGTTACAAGAAAATATGGATTGGTAAGCCCCAAAGAGCAAATAATATCTTCTCTGACATTCTGAGTGGCAGTCGCTGTAAATGCACTTATAATCGGACGTTTATCCAAAACATTTACAAACTCCGCTATATCCATATAACTTGGTCTGAAATCCTGTCCCCATTGTGAGATACAATGTGCCTCATCCACAGTTATCATTGAAATCTCAATACCTTTTGCGAGCCTAACAAAACCTTCACTCATCAGTCTCTCAGGTGCCACATATATAATCTTATATTGACCTTTCGATGCATTTTTGAAAGTATCATGCATCTCCTTTTCAGATAAAGAGCTGTTTATAAATGCAGCATCCACACCGGCTTCATTCAATGCCTTTACCTGATCCTGCATAAGGGAGATAAGTGGAGAAATGACCAATGTGATTCCTGAAAGCAGCATAGCCGGAACCTGGTAGCACAGTGACTTTCCTGCTCCTGTAGGCATCACGGCAAGAATATCTCTTCCATCCAAAACAGCATTTATAACCGATTCCTGCCCCTGCCTAAATGAGTCGTAACCAAATACAGCCTTCAATGCTTCCTTTGGAGTTTTATATATTCCACCATCCGATATTCTCATTCCTTAATCATCCTATCCCCAGTATTTTTGCCAAACTCTTTGCTTTCTTCACTGCAGTGGACTTGGCAGTACAGTTTGCAATTTCTAAAAGTCCGGACCATTTGGCATCTTCTTTTGAAATAAATCCTCTCTTCATTGCTTCCCTTAAATAGTCGGCATAATAAGTACAGATATCCAAAACTCTGTTTATCCATGCAGGAGGCTTATTACTTTTTACAACAAACTCTCCGGCGTATTTGATACACTCAACAAGCATTACATAGCATATACTTAAAAGCTTATTTTCTTTTTCAACTATTCTTACAAGCTTTGCCGGGCTTATCTCCTCATGTAATAAAAGTTCTCTCATGACTTCTCTTAAATTTTCTACAGATAAATCTCCCGAGTCCGCCAGTTGTCTGAAAAGACTTTTTGCTCCATAAATACTCTCTCCGTCCTGTGCCAAAGTACTCACTGCAATAGTCAAAAATATCTTTGAGTAAGGTGTTGAGCTGCCCTCAAGTGGTCCTTCTTTTTCACCTCTCCAGTTTCTATATTTGCTTACTACAACCTTTTTCTTTTCAGGGTCGTAATGAAGCCATACGCTCTTTTCTTTCTCATCTATGATTTTTCCGTTGTAGTCGGCCACAGCTCCCGACATCTGAGCCTCTTTTTGAATTCCGTAAAACCATCCGTAAATATATACTTGAAACAGCCTGTCAGGTATATCCGGTAATTTCAAATCGAAGCTGAAAGCTTTTTCTGTCTTTCTTACCTCAAATACATTTATTTTAAACTCAACATTATCATAGATAAGCTTTTTAGCCTTTGGTAATGCCACCCATACTTCATCAAAATCATTCGGCGTATTTTGATTCTGTACTTTATCATACTTTTCTTCTTTTATATCCATACCAAGGGAATTTAGCTTATTCACTATTTCCTTGGCATATTCTACAGCCTTTGAAGATCCGGATTTTGTGGCGAGATTCTTTACAGCCTTCATTTCCAATGCATTTTGTGGGGCAAGCTTATTTTCTACCGCAAAAATAACTTCATCAAGATAATCTCTTAGAAATTTTACAATCTCAGCTGTTCCTTTAAGCATTCTAGGTGCTTTAAGCGATACCTCCACCACATCACAGGCAGCCATCCATACCAAACTCAGCATACCATCTTTAGCCATATTTTCCATTGCAAAAGCCAGACTTGCCAAGTTTGACGGTGTACCGCCGCTCCAATCCAAATATGAAATATCTGCAACTCCCGGTAAGAGAAGTCCCCTTTCCCATGCTTCATTAGTCGCAGTAATAACATCTGCAGCATTCTCATCACTTAAGTTACTCCTCGTTGCAATCCAGTTCATCATTGCACCTTTTGTAAGAGGTTTTCTCCTTTTTGCTATCTGCCTTAAATTTATACCCTGACTATGATAGACTTCAGTATCTCTTCGTATTGCAGTAAGTGAATAATCTCCCCAGGTCGGAAATATAGAATACATATCTTCATAGCACCATGAAAGTCTAAAAGGAAATGCCTTTAAGCTTTTCGGCACATCAACGTCCTCTCTCCAATATGCGCTTTTTCCGAGTATAAATTTAGGTTCAACATATGGGTCATCCAAGTAATCTTTTAT